>NZ_JAUBPT010000106.1:0-27777 GCF_036700905.1 Microcoleus sp. S13_C3
TTCTGAATTATCCGGGTTTTTGGCTTTTTCGGTATTCTATTTTATCGTACTTCAACTTGAAGTGCGGAATGTGGGTTGGATATGAGTCGGCTGCCTTACGACAGTTAGAGGATGGAACCCAAACGATACAGCCTCGACCAGATATGCCCTCTGTACCCAACGGCATTCACCAGGATGTGATTTTTTACTTGGCAAGTCACAAAGATCCGAGTTATAACAGCCAGCAACGGTTAGAATCGAATTTTTTCCGTATAGGTGGAGAGTTCCCAACGCTATCTGTCAAAGCTCGACCCTACCTACAGGAAAACGATATTATTGGCGGAATTGAGATTGATGTTTGTACCGTTGCTAGTGGTGAAAAGCTGCTCAAAGATCCCTCCGTTTTGGAAAATATCCGAGATCATCAGCATGGGCGAGTGAAAGTGGGGGAGATGGAAGCCATCGGATTTGCTACAGCCTGTCAAAGAATGCGGCGAGATTGGCTGGTGATCCGAGGGGTTTCTGACTTTGGTGATGCTGACAAGAGCGATGTATTTCATTCGTTGGCATCTCAGACTGTGGCAACTGTTTTGGCTGACTTTCTTCAATATGGTCTTGATTTACCGCCTTCAGATACCCTCAGTCAAAGTAGTTTGAAGGAAGAGTTCCTGAATGCCTCAAAAGGCTTGTTGAACTGGAAGCGGACACTCGGTGACAACCAACAGATTACTCGTCCTGAGCTACAGCAACTGACCGATCGCATTGAAACAGAAACTTTTTCTAGCACCATTGTTCTGGGTGAGCCGGGCTGTGGAAAATCGGCCCTAATGGCAACTCTGGGACATTGGGCGGTAGAAGCAAAATATGTGCTGCTGGCAATTAAAGCTGACTATCTCAGCAATACAGTTAACACAATTGAAGATTTACAGCAGGATATTCAGATAAGCAGGCATCCACAAGAAGCGGTTAAAGCAATCGCCAATACAGAGAAAGTTATTCTCTTGATAGACCAACTCGATGCTGTTTCGGAATTACTCGATCGTCAACCCGGACGATTGAATATTTTGCTGTCATTCATCCAATCCCTATCTAAAACTAAAAATGTTCACATTGTGGCGACTTGCCGCGAATTCGAGTTTCGTCACGGCACTCAATTTGCTCGTCTGGATTGTTTTCAACGGTTAGATATTCAGTTACCAACATGGGAACAGATATCTCCAATTTGGGAAAAAGAGAAGCACAATCCGCACAGTATGGGAGAACCCTTGCGGCAACTGCTGCGAAATCCATTTCATTTGAAAATTTTCCTAGAAATTGCTAAACCAGGTGAAATTTTTGAGTCTTTTCCAAATCTGCTGGATCAGTTGTGGAAAAAACGTATTTTTGAGGAGCCTGAAGCCGCACAATCTATTGCTTTTCTGACGAAACTGGCTGAACGTATGACTCACGAAGAAGTCCTGTGGCTGCCGGCCGCAATTGCTGATGAGAGTCCTGAAATCTGTCGTAGTCTGGAGCAATCGGGAATTTTGATTAGTAACCAGGACAACTCAACGCTTGGTTTCTGCCATCAAACTTTATACGACCATACACTGGCTCGTTCTTTTGCCCGTGACTCCAAATCGCTTGCTGACTTGGTATTGGAGCGCCAGGATGGTCTTTTCATTCGACCGATTTTGCTGAGGAACCTCAACTATTTGCGTGGCACAGCCTGCCAGAAGTACCAAGGAGAAATACAAGCTTTACTCAACACCTCCAAACAACAAGTTAGATCGCATATTCGTACCTTGGTGATCGAGTTTGTCGGGGCACAGTCTAATCCCGATCCCGTTGAGGCAGGGCTGCTCGTTCCCTTGCTGAATTCAGAAATAGAGGCAATCAAGGTTTTAGATTCAATGATGGGAAGTCCAGGTTGGTTTAGAACGTTGCGTGATCGCCCCGAATTCCTAGAGTGGTTAGAGAAACGAGTAGAGCAAGCAGTTTACTGTTGTCCCATCCTGGCGACAGCAGCAAGTTTCGCCGCCGAAGATGTCTGGAGTTTGTTAGAGGAATATTGGTTGAACGATCGAACCTATGACTTTTTAAGCATTCGAGTGCTATTCAATATTGGTCACTGGACTCCCGAAAGGGTTTGGTTGACGCAACAGGTTATACAACGTTCAAATATTGATTGGAATAATGTCGCCGCGATCGCTGAAAGAATTGCTGACACTCTACCCAGCCATGCTGCAAGGGTTATTCACGCCCATTTAGAGCAGCGGTTGGCACAGGCGATCTCTGAGAGCCAAATCTCTCCACCTGAATTACCGCCTGATGCTGATCAAGTACAACGTGATGTTCATGAATACCAGTATGACCCAAGAAGGCCTCTGGAGCATTTACTAAAAAGCGAAAGAGATTTCTATGAATTGGAGAAATTTGCTCAAGCCAATCCAAAAGCTTTTCTAGAGGCAATCTGGTGGTGGTTCACGAATTTGGTCGATCGGATTTCAAGAGAGTTCAACCTTAATAGCACAAGCTATCGTGAAGATTTTTTAGTCAGCCTAGATCGCTATCCTGGAAAAATAATTGAAGCACTGCTGTCAGCTATTTTAGAATGGGCTCAGCAAGATAGACAAGCTTTTTTGACGTTTGTCACTCAAAATCTGCAATCAGATTTACTGCTTGTTCATAGATTGCTTGCTCGTGGATTGGAAAAGATAGCCAGTCAAGAACCACAATTCATCTTGAATTATCTGGTGAGCGATGAAAGACGTTTATGTCTGGGAGATAGCATAGACGGAAATCACTGTGATACAAAACGCCTTATTTCTTCTATTTGTCCACACCTATCACCTGATGACAGAGAAAAAATCGAAAATGCCATTCATCAATTTGATTACTACCATCCCTGGGAGAATTGTGAACCTGACGATCGATTCCATCTTTTGCAATACAACCGTATATATCGGCTTCAACTCTTACTTGCATTTCCTGATGAATGTTTGAGTCCTGCAGGCAAGAGGCTTAGAGATGAAGAAATTTGTGCTTTTCCTTCGGAAGTTGCAGAAGATCGATACCCAACTGTGACCGCAGCTCAAATTGTCGGACCACGCATGACTAAAGAGGAAATGAGCCGCGCCAGCGATTCGGAATTACTGAATCTGTTTGATGAATTATCCGACCAAACTAGGTGGGATCGTTCCCTGTCGGTATGGGCCAAAGATATCTCAAGGGGTGGAGGTGCCATTGAACAATCATCTGAATTTGGTAAGCTTGTCAAGAACGATCCCGATCGCTTTCTGCGGATTTTACCTCAACTTCAGTCACAGCGCCATGAAAGTTATGCGGGAAATGCCATAGTTAATCTTTCAGAAATAGAGTTTCCACCTAGCGAATTGATTCAACTTGTCGAAGAACTTAATCAACATGGCTTTAGTTCGGAATATTTTCGTGATGATGCTGCCCGTGCGCTGGAAAAAATCGCAGAGCGCAATCAAGGATTGCCATCACCAGTCCTAGCCGTTCTAGAAAGTTGGCTACCTACGCATACCAAACCAGAATTGGAGTATTACCAGAGCAAAGATGAGCATCACTCCGATTTAAAATCACCCATCATATTCGGTTTGGGAGGCTCTCGTATCTTACCCGGTGGTCGAGGCAATATTGTACGAGCGATCGCTGAGGGATATCTCAGGCACAATCCTCCCGATTTAGAAGGTTGGGAAAAATTTATCCGATCGCAACTCGGTGTAGAACCTCATCCAGCAGTATGGATCGATATATTAAGGCTAATGCCGCCACTTTTGAATGGCGATCGCGCCGAGATAACCAAACTTTTCAATCGAGTTATTCGTAATTGTCCAGAAGTCCTTCAGTATGCTTGGGCGCTCTATTTTATTGCACATACAGTTGGATGGTTTGAGCCAAAAGAAACGGTACAAAGTTGGCTGGAAATGCTTCGGGATAATGACTCCAACTTTTCTCAGCAAGCCTATGGTGAATTTCTACTAATTCAATACCTTCAATATCAGGATGAATGGTCAGTTGAGAGGATTCGCCATCACCTTGCCACTCAAGACAATGAAGCAATTCTTTGCGGACTCGCTCACGCAGCAAGTCATTTGTGGAGTCAAACAAGATGTCGGGCGATCGCAGCCAAGATTCTTTATACCCTTGCCTCTTCGTCTAACACGTCTATTCAGCACGCTGTAGCAAGCGTTTTCCGCTGGAGTCGCGATCGCTTTAAACTGAATCCTGGAATGTTGGAGATCGTTGAAGCAATCTGCAAGAACCAGGGCGCACTTTTGGCAGCCGCCGACGATCTAATTGAAATTATTGAAACAGAGAAATTAGTGGACAACAATCCTAAGATTGTGGTTACAGTTTGTCAGAGTTTGATTAGCATTTTTGCAGACATCACTAATCCAGCAGCAGCAACAGCATTCATCGCAGAAAGTTTAACGACAATTGCCATTCAACTACATCGTCAGCCCCTATATCGCGACATTGGTTTACAGATATTCGAGGATCTACTTGCCTTAAATCTCAGAGAAACTCGCTCTGCATTGGAAACACTCGATCGAAAACCCAATCGATTTGGTTTATACATCGCTCCCAGAAGAAGGTTGCGTAGTCGCCGTACCAAGCCAGAGTTAACATGAAACTAGAACAAATCAGCCCTTCAGATGATATTGAACCGCACCATTATCTTCTATCTTCTGCCCGGATCGTAACACGCAAAATTCTCCAAACCAATCAAAGTTCTCCCCTTTCAGGCATAATGTCTGGAAACCCGCATTTCCGATAACGAATGCCCACCATCCTTAGAAAAAATGGCTTCAGAGTCGTGATTTACTTTGACGACCATCTCCCAGCTCACGTTCATGTCATGAATGCCGACAGTGAAGTTAAAATCGATCTAGGCAGTTCAGCAAATCTCCCGCAAATTATTCAACTCAACGGTAAGCGAGGCGATGCTGTCAAAGCACTAGAACTGGTGACTGCTCATCAAAACGAGCTATTAGAAGCATGGAGACAAATTCATGGAGAAACTTGAATTCACAGAAGGAGCACTTAAAGAACAACTCGATCGCGCCGAAGTTGCCGCCATCCTTGCCAATGCCACCGAACCCCGCGCCCGTTCAGCCTACTACGATCGCACCTCCGGCAATATCGTCATTCACCTCAAAGATGGTTCCACCTTCATGTTCCCCCATCACCTGGGACAAGGGCTAGCCAACGCCACCCCAGATGACCTCGCCGCCGTAGAAGTAACCCCGTCTGGTATAGGCTTACATTGGGAAACCCTCGATGTCGATTTAACTGTCCCATCTCTCCTCCGAGGCATTTACGGCACTAAAACCTGGATGGAACAACTCCACCAGCAACAAATTGTTGCCTAGCCCGGTTTCCGTCAAAGCACGAATCATTGACCTTAACCAAAGACAAAATGACAGAAGACCCTATCCTGAAAGTCTGGCTGCTAGAATACGACAAACTCAAAGCCGAACAAACCCAGCGGATTGGTTTCCGAGACAACCTCCTCTACGTCACCTTGGGTTTGTTCGGTACAATCGTTTCCTTTGCAGCTTCCAACTCCGCCAACTACTACGCCTTTCTCATCCTCCCCTGGGCTTCCTTGATTCTCGGCTGGACTTACCTAGTAAACGATGAAAAGATAAGTGCGATCGGGCGCTACATTCGGCTTACCTTGGTCGAAAAGGTGAAAGAAAAGACCGGACACGCAGACGTAGAATCTCTATTTGGTTGGGAAATTGCCCATCGGAGCGATCGCCGCCGATCGCGCCGCAAAATCGAGCAACTTATTGTTGATGAAATTACCTTCGTCCTGTCAGGAATCATTACCCTGATTTCCTTCTGGGCCTTAGTACCTGGCACACCTTTAGCTATCAATATTTTGGGTGGGGTTGAGCTACTCCTGCTGCTGATCTTGGGTTGGGAAATCATCGTCTACGCTGACTTGGCACAGGGGCGATAAATCCATAGACTGGCGATCGCTGCAAATCTTAGAGAAATTGCAGCAAAAAGTCCAGATGCCTTGTAAAGCCCGCTTAGAAGTCTCCGGGATTCGTAAAGGTTCTGACAGCATTATTCAAGCCAGAGTTAACATAAAATTAGAACAAATCCGCCCTTCAGATGACGTAGCTCCTGGCTATGTATCTGTAATTGAGTTCGGTACTCCCAAAGCACGGATCGTCAACAAATGCAGACCGTAGAAGCCCTTCACCATGAAGCAATGGAACTGGTCGATCGAGCAGTTTTAGCCCGTCAGTGCGGTGATATCGACCAAGTGACTGCACTCACCAGAGCCGCCTTTGCGAAAGAACGGGCGGCAGCGGATTTAGTAGCAAACGAATGGGATTTTGAGCCTACTCGTTCTATACTGCATCGGAGCGCCGCCGTACTTGCCATTGAGTGTACCCAACTCCGGGAAGCAGAACGGCTGATTGGACGCGCCCTGGCAGGCAACCCTCCCACGGACATTGCGGATGAACTGCGTGACCTGCTTATAGAAGAAATTTACTCGCAGCGCCAAGCTATTGGAGCTTAATTTATTTAAGCGTTAGCTGACAGGAAAGGAATACTTTCGGCTAAGTTATCCTTAACTTCAATTCCCTGTTTTCTCGCCCAAAACTGGCTCAAAAAGTGAATTTGCCGCAAGCCGACAACTAAATTTAAACCTGGTACAAAAATCCACCAAACTGTTAGGGGTTCTTTGATTCCTTCTTGGCGGTACAATTCATTAACTGTGTTGTAAAGTTTGAACTGCACAATGTAAATCCAAGCAATACCGAGCAAGGAAAACCAACCAAACCATCCGGGAACGTCAGGATCGAATATCCGCAAAGCTTGGGGGACGGCTACTCCTAAAACAAAAGGAAGCAAGCAAAGAGTTCCCGACCAACCCGTGCCGTTATAGCGACGCAATTCTTCTTGAATAATCCATTTATACCATCCGTAATATAGCAGCAAGCTGACTCCAGACAGCAAAATTACTCGCCACAAAGAGCGGGGTTTACCTAAAGGTTTGGCGGACATATTTAGATGTAAGATATGAATTGCTATCTTGATTATATTAACATTTGTTAATTATTGCAAAATCATTTCTCGAATCGATCGCGCTGTTGCAGGGGCCAGCAGAACACCGTTGCGATAGTGGCCGCTGGCGATGAGAACATGGTCGTTACCGGGAAGCGTCTCGATAATTGGGGCCGGCCGCCCTTCCGGCCGCGGGCGCAATCCAGACCATTTCCTGATAATTTCAGCTTCTGCTAAGGCCGGACAAAGTGATCTCGCCCTCGCCATCACTTGCGCCAACATATCAGCATTCGCCTGAATTTCCCCGCCATTTCCTGAAAACTCCACCGTCGCCCCCACCCAAAATTCCTGATTTCCCACAGGCACAATGTGAACATCATCGCAAGTAATTACCGGGCTAAAATCTGGGTTTCCTACAGGATTGGGCGCCAGCAAATGCAGCGCTTGTCCCAACACCGGGCGAATGTCAACCAACTGATTTAACGATGCAGTCACAGCAGCAGAACCCAAACCAGCGCACACAATTAGTCGATCGAAATTTTCAGCAACAGGCAAGATGCCTGTTCCACAAGACTTATTGACAGTAATGGAAGATGGGAGTTGAATCCCAGACACCTGAGAATTCAAGTCAGTAATGCCTTGAACTTCCACTCCAAACTCAAAATTAACTCCTTTGAGTTTAGCAGCCTCAACCAAAGCCAAAGTTAGCGCCGTCGGATCGACTTGCCGGTCTTGAGGGGAATAAATCGCAGCAATAATCTGATCGTTTAAATAAAGATGAGGGCAGCGAGATCGCACTCGTTCCCGATGCCAAAGTTCCAATTGCCAACCTTGAGACTCGCGAGTTCCTATCAACTTTTCCCACTTACTTAAATCCTCTCCCTCCGAACAAAGCATTAAAATTCCTTGTTTGTTAAAAGGAATTTTTCGCCCCGTAACTGCTTCCAATTCTGGAATCAAAGTTTCGTAGCGCTGAAGGCTGGTTTCCCTCAACTGCCAATTTCTGCCCTTAGTTTTGTGGCTAATAACTCCCATCAAAACACCGAGTGCAGCGCCAGTAGAACCTTGTGCCGGCGGCTGTTTGTCGAACACAGTAACTTTCAGTTCGGGAAATTGACTTAGTTCAAAGGCGATCGAAGCCCCAACAATACCGCAACCAATAATTGCAACGCGAACCATTCAATTTTAGATTTTAGATTTTAGATTTTAGATTTTAAATTAACTGCTTCCTAGGTTTTGTCCATATAAACCTTTTTCGGACGGGCAAGATGCCCGCCCCACAAGAAAACTAATTCTTTCTTTGTGGAACAGGCCGAAAAGCCTGTTTTTGACCATGATACGCCCCACAAGAAAACTAATTCTTTCTTTGTGGAACAGGCCGAAAAGCCTGTTCGTGACGGGCAAGATGCCCGCCCCACAAGAAAACTAATTCTTTCTTGGTGGAACAGGCCGAAAAGCCTGTTCTTGACCATGATACGCCCCACAAGAAAACTGATTCTTTCTTTGTGGAACAGGCCGAAAAGCCTGTTCTTGACCATGATACAAGATGTGAGTTAAAGCTAATTAAGCTTTAGGAATTAGCTGCAAGAAGGTATCAAAATCATTGACAGCTTTTTGATAGCTGGCCGTGACTTTTGCATAGTCAAGGTCTTTAGCAGCAAGATCGATGTTAACCAAATCGGTAAACAAACTCTTAGTTAAATCAACAGCTTGTTTTTGAGAACTAGGCAACAAACTCCCAGAGACGGTTTTCATGGTGTTCCGCAAGTCGCCTAGAGGCCCGTGAATGTAAGTTCTGGTATCAATCCAATTCCGTTTTTGAATTAGGGTTCCCAGGTTGTCCATGCGCGATCGGAACTCTGTCAGGGTAGGAACATAGCGCTGAATTTGCTGGATCTGGGCTGCTGTGTATGTCGTTGGAACTTTTGCTTCGACACTACTGCAACTAACCAGAAATGCCATCAAAAACGCCATCATCAAGGCAAAAATTGAACGGGGACGAGTCATGTCGATTTTAGATTTTAGATTTTAGATTTTAGATTGCTCGTTGCCAGCGGGCACAGGGCGGGTACGGGGTTGCTCGTGTTCGTTCCAAGGCTCTGCCTGGAAACGCAGATGCTTTGGCTCTGCTTCGCTGACCTAGCACCGAGAGTTATGTACAAAATATTATTTTACCTCCTGGCGGCGCAGAAAAGTGATCGCAGCATCGCCAACTTTTTCTGACCAATGTTCTTGAGGATAATGCCCCGCTTGTTCCAGTGTGACTAACTCTGCATTTTGCATGGAACCGACTAGCTTTTGAACAGGTTCAACACTCAGCCAAGGATCGGTCAAACCCCACACAAATAAAGTTGGTCGAGTCCATCCTTTCAAGCCGGATTCAATTTCGGCCATTGACTGCGGCAATTGAATATTGCGGACTGTATTCATCAGCGATCGACCTGCATCCGAACTCTTCAAAAACGGGCGGCGGTAAACATCTAAATCTTTGTCGGATATTGTCTGGCGGCTGCCGCCTTCGAGAGTTCTGTCAACCAAAAGCGGGTCTTGCGTCATCATGTCGCCAATAAAAGGCAGCCCCAACTGCTGCATTTTCCAAGGCAACTTGATATCTGCTGAAACTGGTGTATTGATGACGGCTAGACGCTCAATTTTATCGGGATTGCGTAAAGCGTATTGAATGCCGGCTGAAGCTAAAAATCCTTGGACAACGAGGTAAAATCGGTCTAATTCTATAGCTTGAATAAAGCCAGCGAGGGCGTCAACAAAAGCATCGGGAGTGTAGGCAAAGTCGCGCTTGTCTGGTTTTGTCGATCGCCCGTAACCCACCCAATCGGGGGCGATCGATCTAAATCCCTGTGCAGCCAAATCCGGCATCATTACAGTCCAGGTAAAACTCTGGGATGGCAAACCGTGCAGCAGCAGTACGGGCGGTTTACCAGTTTCGTTAACCGGATTTGTTTCCCGATAAAACCATTGCAGCGGGCCTACTTCAACTATCTTCTCATCAATTGACATTATTTTATATCAAATCCGTTAGCATCTGAATAGGAAATTCGAGTTCACTGTTGACTGTTGACTGTTCACTGTCAACCGTCAACCGTCAACCGTCAACCGTCAACATCATTCCCGTGTTACCGGAAATGATATTATTTATCAAACAATAAGGCGGGTATTCCCCGCCCTACTTACCTAATAGTTGGGTTCGCACATAGTACCTTACCCAACTAATTACAGCCGCGCTTAGAAATTCATTTCAGCAGCTTGAACTTTTTCGACCTGTTTCTTCTTGAGAACCAGCATGATTTGAGCCAGCATGGTTATAGCCACGAAAGCCATCAATCCTTTAACTCGACCTGCACTTTGCAGAACAATCTCCACGTCTTTTTGACCGAAGCCGCCCACATTAGGATTGTTCGTCAAAAGTTCGCCGGCTGCAACTGTTTGTCCTTCAGTAACAATCAGTTCTGGGCCTGCGGGAATCGTATCAACAACCGCTGCACCTTCGGCAGGTTGAATTGTCACTTGATAACCGCCATCTTCCGGTTGAGCAATCTTAGAAATGGTGCCAGCTACCGAAGCATTATAAACAGTATTATTGCTCTTTTCGCCAGTAGGATAAACCTGACCGCGACCGCGGTTGCCTCCGACATAAATTTGGTATTTGCCGTAGTGAACCGACTTGTCAGTTTCTGGATTCGGCGACAAAACTGGGAATACCAATTCTTTGTACTGTTCTCCCGGTACGGGGCCCACTAAAACAATATTTTCTTGGGTTTCGCTGTAAGGTTGGAAGTAAAGATCGCCGACTTTTTCCTTCATTTCTTCGGGAATTCTGTCAGCGGGAGCAATCTTGAAACCTTCGGGCAACATCACAACTGCACCGACATTCAAGCCGCTTTTGCTGCCGTCGCCGCCAACTTGTTGCACGCTAGTATCGTAGGGAATCTTGACAATAGCTTCAAAAACCGTATCTGGCAAAACAGATTGCGGTACTTCAACTTGAGTCGGTTTTGCACCGAGGTGACAGTTAGCGCAAACAATGCGGCCTGTTGCTTCGCGGGGAGTAGCGGGTGCTGTTTGCTGAGCCCAGAAAGGGTAAGCAAATGCTGCTTGGGGAAGTGCGATGTCGCTGGTGAGGAAAAATCCTGCAGCTACGATCGCAATTAAGGCAGTTTTCGCGATCGTCCTGGCACTGCGGCGAAATATCGCAGATAAATTAGTTTGTGGCATTAGAGTATTCAATCTCAAAGGTCAGACAATTTAGTCATTGGTCATTGGTCATTGGTCATTGGTCATTGGTCATTGGTCATTGGTCATTGGTCATTGGTCATTGGTCATTGGTCATTAGTTATTGGTTATTGGAACTAACTACTAACGGCTGGCTACTAACTACTGACTGCTGACTAATGACTAATAACTATGACCACCAAGGTGCTTCGCCGGTGCGGAAATCAGTTTCTTTCCAAGTTGTAAAAGCGATCTTGTCATCTGCGACAGTGGCGTGGGCCAGGGCCAGAGACAAAGGCGCTGGGCCGCGCACCACTTTGCCCTCATTGTTGTATTGAGAACCGTGGCAAGGACAGATAAACTTGTTTTCGCTAACATTCCAAGGCACAACGCAACCCAAGTGAGTGCAGACTGCATTGATGCCGTAGTCGGCGATAGATAAGTCTTCTTTCACCACAACATAGGTGGGGTCGCCTTTGAGACCTTGGGCTAAGGTACGATCGCCCGCAGGGTGCGAAGTCAAATATTCGCTAACGATGATGTCGTTACCCAAAGCATCTTTAGCTGTCACTCCGCCCCCAACTGCCCCACTCGACGGAGGAACAAAATATTGGACAACGGGATAGAGTGCGCCCAGTGCCACACCTGTGACTGTACCGAACGTCAGCAAATTCATAAATTGGCGACGCCCCATATCGGGAACATCGGGATTTCCAGCAGAAGATTGAGCCATGACCTGCCTTTACGGTTTTAAGTTACGTTTGTTTGTTAGCTGTTAGCGAACCTGTACGTGCAGAGGAAGGAGGATAATTGCCGTTAATCTGCTCGCACAAATTTTAGGCCGCGAAAATTCCTTTTAAGAATGCGCCTTCCAGCCTTTATTAGAGTATTATTACATTTTTTGAACTTTGTCTTTTATTGTTTAATGGATTAACTCAGGAGCAACCATGACGGGCAAGGATTTACACCAGCTACTCCTAGAAAAATGGGGAAAGTCTTACGATATCAGATTGCGGCGGACGCGGGGCAAGATTTTTGTGCAAGTTATGTGGAAATATCTAGAACAGGCATCTTTTCCGATGACGGAGGCTGATTATTTCGAGCATTTGGATGCGGTGGCCAATTACCTCAACGGCTGGGGGAGCACTGAACAGGTGAGAGAATATATCGTAACTACTCGCGATCGCCCGCGCTTGGGTAAAGCTGTCAGCGTTCCCCTAGATTTGGGTGAAAGAGCCTCGGAGTGGTTGCTAGACGAGTTTTGAATCAGTCAGTCGATTTTAGATTTTAGATTTTAGATTTTAGATTGACCTTCATCATCCACGATACCCGCCACGTGATTCATTCCAACGCGCAAACTCAGGACCGAGAAATAAAAAACCTGTATCCGATGAAACTTGCCGAACGTATTTATCTCGCGCAAGTCAATGCTTCAATCTAAAATCTAAAATCTAAAATCTAAAATCGATTGACTCCACAGCCGGGCTCTGGGGGAGTTCCCTAAAGTTTTGTGTCGCGCCGCGGCTGGATGAGTTGAGCCCAAAGTCCCGAAAATCGATCGGCGAGCTTGTCATACGACTTGCCGCTGGTGAGAAACTAAGCTGTGGCGCATCTAATTTGCACAGTTGTTTTGATTCAAAGTCTTGTGTGGCGGGCTTTGCTGCGCGCGCCCTGCTGTGGGATTTAAATGCTGCAACAGTTTCTGGGGCTTTTTTAGGGGCTTTTTAAATTTTGGGCGATCGTCCTTCATGCTTACCAAAATCATCGGAACCAATTTCTGTCAACAATTTCACCTACAATGAGTGTCAGATATCTTGTGAAATTTAGGAGAATGTTGTAATGGGTGTTGCACTGGGAATGGTTGAAGTCTTAGGATTTCCCGCTGCAGTAGAAGTTGCGGACTCAATGGTGAAAGCAGCCCGTGTTACTTTAGTTCGCTATGAGAAAATAACCCGCGCCTACTGGACAATTATAGTGCGAGGAGATGTTTCTGAAGTGCAAGCAGCCGTTGCTGCTGGAATTGAATCAGTTAAAAAGGTAGATGGCGGAAAGTTGCTATCGTATCACATAATTGCTCGTCCCCACGAGAATCTGGATTACGTTTTGCCGATCGGCTATACTCCCGAAGTAGAACAGTTCCGAATGTAGTCAAAGTTTTGACAAAACTTTGGTGTTGAATTTTAACTTTTAGTAATTATAGAGGCGCGGGCGATCGCGTCTCTATAATTTTGGGGCTAATTCATATTAAATCCGGTAGCATCGGATCGGCCCAGATCCCCCCTAGCCCCCCTTAAGAAGGGGGGGACAAGAGTCACATCAAAGTCAACCCCTACTCCCCTTCTTAAGGGGGATTTAGGGGGATCTGGACTCGAATAAAAGCGATATTCCTCATGGGTTTTAGGCGATTGTTGTCACCTATCGATCGATGCAGACCATACAATCAACCAGTAATGAAATCACGGGCAGGAATGATAGAAGCACTCGAAACTCCCTTCAGAATCCCTATAGGGTTAATGGCTCCAACCTGACGAATCTCGGTATCTAAACCATTATTAATCGACCCAAAAGTGATGTCTGCAAACGGAGCGCGAGAACGTACCAACAGTTTATCTTCACCTGGTTTGAAGTCAGCAATCGTATCTGTCCCCCCACCGTTCCAAAGCCTAAACTTGTCAGCCCCTCTGCCACCAACGAGATAGTCATCGCCACTGAAGCCAAACAATAAGTCGTCGCCCCTCTCGCCAATCAGCGTTTCGCTGCCGCCTCCACCAAGCAGAGTATCGTTATACCTAGAACCTATCGCTACTTCGATGCCGGAGAGCGAGTCTATGCCGCCCTCCCCGTCGGAAGCCCGACCTAACCCCGATCCGTCACCGATAGCCCCCAACTGGAGATAGACGCCAGTTCCTCCAAAACGGTAAGATACTGTGTCGATGCCATCCCCGCCATTGAGCAAGTCATTCCCAGCACGACCCGACAAAGAGTCATTACCGCGCCCACCGAATAGCGTTTCATTGTCGCTCCCGCCAACTAAGGTGTCGTCGAAGTTAGAACCTATAACAACTTCAATGCCAGAGAGCCAGTCTACGCCAGAGGGGACTATGTTGTATTGAGTGCCCAATCCATCGGTAGTCCTACCAAACCCAGACCCGTCGCCGACTGGCCCCAACTGGAGATTGATACCAGTTGTCGCACTCGTGTACGATACTGTGTCGATGCCATCCCCGCCATTGAGCGAGTCATTGCCAGCCCCGCCATTGAGCGAGTCATTGCCAGCCCCGCCATTGAGCAAGTCATTGCCAACCTCGCCATTGAGCAAGTCATTGCCATCGCCGCCATTGAGAGTGTCATTGCCGTACCCGCCATTGAGAGTGTCATTGCCAACCTTGCCATCGAGATAGTCATCGCCAAACCTGCTAAAGAACGTTTCGCTGATGTCTCCGCCAATGAGAGTATCGTTATAGTCAGTACTGAGCACACTTTCAATGCCGGAGAGCGAGTCTATGCCACCCTGCCCGTCGGAAGCCCGACCTAACCCCAAATGGAGGTTGACGCCAGTTGTTGCAAAAATAAAAGATACTAGGTCGCTGCCATCGCCACCATTGAGCAAGTCATTGCCAACGTCGCTAATGAGAGTGTCATTGCCATCGCCGCCATTGAGCAAGTCATTGCCCGCGCCGCCATAGAGTTCGTCATTGCCAACCTCGCCATTGAGCAAGTCATTGCCATCGCCGCTATAGAGATCGTCATTGCCATCGCCACCATAGAGTTCGTCATTGCCAACCTCGCCATAGCCATCGTCGCCATAGAGATAGTCATCGCCAAACCCGCCATAGAGAGTATCATTGCCACCCCCGGCCTTGAGATCGTCATTACCATCGTCGCCAAAGAGCCAGTCATTCCCAGCCAGGCCCTTGAGAGCGTCATCCCCAGCCAGGCCATAGATGGTGTCATTGCCAGTAGTGCCATCGATGGTGTCATTGCCAGTAGTGCCAGTTGCCATATATTTAATTTCCGATTGAGATTAAGAAACTGAAACCGTCAAAAAGGTAAAAATCTACAGTGTGGATTTTTCAAGTGAATTTACTAAAAAATCCACTCAGAAAACCAACAAGTCTCCCACTCAAAAAACCAACAAGTCTCCTATCTTAGGCAGTCAGGAAACTCAAAAGATATAGCTAGACTTCAGTGATCCAGGTTGACTCTCTTGCCGAAGTTTTACGTTCTTGTTCAGTAATTTCACTGTGTCGGTATGTTATCTCTAAAGCGAATACTAAGGATCGGCTCGTCCGAAATCTTGATGCAAACCTTAAAAATTTAATCATTAAAATAACTTATGATTGCCAGCGAGAGCACCTAAAAAATAGTGTGAATTTAGGCTAAAAACCTTAGCCCCAGACATAGCACACTAAACTTTGCTAATGCGAATTGGATTTCTTATTGGTAAAACTTATTGAAAAATTGCTAAATCAGCAATGATGCTAATATAAAACAATCAACTTACTCACATATCTCAAAAGCTTAGCTTTACACAATCTTTATAAGCTGCCAGAGGTAAATACTCAATTCGCCCTCAAAATAGCTGAAGCAATGTTTTTAAGAGCAGTTGACAACAATCCCAATCTCGACTAAAAATAGCAGACAATTTTAAAATTCAGATGTTCGGTAACTTTTACATTGTCTGCTATTCTTAATTCTCACCGCCCTAAAAGCTTCACCAAACCAACCCCGCCAAAATACAAGCTCAGCACCGCACCTCCTAAAAGACTTTGCGTTAAAGGGTCAGTAGAAGGCGTTAAAACCGCTCCCAAAACTGCCGCTCCCAAGACTACATACCGCCAGCCGGAGAGCATTTGGTTGGAAGAAACTATGCCCAAAACTCCGAGCAATACTTGGACGATCGGGATTTGAAAAGCTAAGCCGGTGCTGAACATTAACAGCAGCACAAATTTAAAGTATTTGTCGATCGACCACAACTGCTCTACAACATCCGCCCCATAGGTAACAAAGAAGTTGAGCGCCGCCGGAATCAGAGCGATGTAAGCAAATACTAAACCGCCCAAGAATAGGAAACTTGAACCGAAAAACACAGGCCCCAGCAACCTGCGTTCTTTCCGAGTCAAACCGGGGAGAACAAACAGCGCTATCTGGTAAAAAATAAACGGACTGGCGATGAGCAAACCGCTGTATCCGGCTACTTCGATAGAAACAAAGAAATACTCGCCGGGAGCTAGTTGCAGAAATTTGACGGGCCCGGCCGGTACTTCGAGCAGTTGCACGATGGGTTTAACTGTGAAAAAGCAACCGATTACAGCGATTACTACTGCAATTAGCGAGTAGAAAAGTCGCTGACGCAATTCTTCTAAATGGTCGAACAAAGACATTTCAACTTCGTCGGGAAGTTCGTCTAGAAATTCGTTTTCTAAGTTGCGGGAACCCAGAAAACTGTCGGCGATTAGTGCAATGTTATTTTCCGGGATAACTGCTTTGTCTTCTAAGTTACTGACACCCTCGAAATCATCGGCGATGGATGCAATGCTATTTTTAGCTCTAACTTTTTTATCTTCTAAGTTACTGACAGCCTCTAAATCCTCGGCGATTGGTGCAATGCTATTTTCCTCGCTAACTGCTTCGTCTTCTAAGTTACTGACATCCACTAAATCATCGGCGATGGGTTCAATGCTATTTTCCTCGCTAACTGCTTCGTCTTCTAAGTTACTGACATCCACTAAATCATCGGCGATGGGTGCAATGCTATTTTCCTCGCTAACTGCTTCGTCTTCTAAGTTACTGACAGCCTCTAAATCATCGGCGATGGGTGCAATGCTATTTCCCTCGCTAACTGCTTCGTCTTCTAAGTTACTGACATCCACTAAATCATCGGCGATGGGTTCAATGCTATTTTCCCGGCTAACTTGTTCTAGGTTGTTGTCGGAACCTTGTTCGGATGTCTCCAAGTCTGAGGGCACAGTCATAGGTATTGTTGATTTTATTTAGGTTTTACGTTTATTAGTCTTGGGTGCAGGTGGTAGCAGAAATCAGTTTCTGGATTAAGGGCGATCGCTCTTTTTACTTTAAGCCCATTGGTTAGCCATAATTTTTTTTAGCCATCAATCACGAGCGCAATTTTGCCGATCGCGCGGCCCGTTTCGCTGTAAGCGTGGGCTGCTGCTACTTCTTGTAAGCTGTAAGTGCGATCGACAATCGGCTCAACTTTATCTGATTCTATTAACTCCCGCAAAGCCCCTAAATCGCTAGTGTTGGCATTGGCTAAAATAAATTTAGCTTTTTTGCCCGATATTAACCAGCTCGTTAACATCGGTGCGAGGTTGTCGAAACTCGGCAAAGTCGAGATATAAACTCCCTCTGGTTGCAGCACTTTTTCGCATTCAGCAAATGTTCTTGTCCCGACAGCATCCAAGATTATATCATATTTTTCGGGCTGTTGAGTAAAGTCAATTTCTGCGTAATCCAGAACAAAATCCGCTCCCAAACTCTTGACAAATTCTCTATTTTTAGCGCTGCAAACTCCCGTTACTTCCGCATTCATTGCTTTCGCAACTTGCACGGCAAAAGTGCCGACTCCGCCGGAAGCGCCGTTAATCAATACTTTATTTCCTGCTTGAATTTGACCCAAATCCCTGAGCGATTGCAAAGCACTTAAACCTGCGATCGGTACTGCTGCTGCTTCTGCATGAGTGATGTTTTTCGGTTTAAAGGCGGCATCCGATTCTGGCACGGCCGCGTATTCGGCGCAAGCACCTCCATTGATGGGATTTAAGAAAGTATAAACTTCATCCCCGGGTTGAAATTTGGTGACTTCCCGGCCGACTTCCACGACAACTCCAGAGATGTCAGAACCGACTATTCGAGGAAAGTTAAATCCTGTTAATAGTTGCAGGTGTCCTTGTCGGATTTTCCAGTCTACGGGATTGACGCTGCTAGCGCGAACTCGCACTAACAATTCGTTGGATTTGGCGATCGGCTTGGGCAATTCTCGGTATTGCAATTCCTCGGCTGAACCGTAGCGATCGAACGCAACTGCTTTCATGGCAAATTTTCCGGTTTATTTCCAATAGAACACTCAATCCTTTACAATTACAGCACATTCGATCTAAATTTGACACAGGAAATTGATATCATTTCCGGTAACACTCATACATGATGTTTACGGTTGACGGTTGACGGTTGACGGTTGACGCCGTGAACAGTCAACCGTCAACAGTGAACTCGAATTTACTATTCCGATGAAGAGTGGATTTGATATGAGTCACCCTTGTAGCAGCGGGCGATCGACTCTGGGAGACCTCCAGACAATGGGCAGGCGTGAGGCAATGGGTTCGCTGGCAAGCGTGCGATGGCTAGCGATTAAAATTAATAGGCACGGGGCGGGCGATCCCATAACCCTGAGCATAATCTACTCCAATCTCCCGCAATTTTTCTAAGATAGTCTCGTCTTCTACAAACTCAGCTATAGTTTCAAGATTCATCGCATGGGCAATACCATTAAAGCCTTCAACGAGCGCTTGAGAAATCACATTGTGACTAATATTCTTGACAAAAGCACCATCAATTTTTAGATAATCCACTGGTAAATTCATCAGATAAGCAAAGGAACTCAACCCACTGCCAAAATCATCTAAAGCAAAGCAACAGCCAATCTTTTTGAGTTCGCCCATGAAATATCTGGCTTGTTCAAAGTTGGCAATGGCTGCCGTTTCCGTGATTTCAAAACCAATGGTTTGTGGGGGGACTTGGTAGCGAGAAAATTGTTCGATTAAAAACCTCATAAACTGATTGTTACTGATGCTAGCGCCAGATAGATTGATCGTATACAAGCCTTGACTAAGAGCATCTTTATCCGGCAATTTGTGATAGTTCGAGAAAAACTTTTCGATGACCCAACAATCGATTTCTGTTATCAACCCGTAACGCTCGGCGGCGGGAATAAACTGAGCGGGAGATACTATTTTTCCATTTTCGTCCAGCATTCTGAGCAAAATCTCATAATGCTCTACTAATGGTTTAGAAGTAATAGAGACAATCTTTTGGTAGTAGAGACAAAAACGATTGGTTTCCAGCGATCGGCTGATTTGGGCAATCAACTGCCTCTGACCACGTTGTTTAATTAGTTCACTATCATCTAGACTATAAATATGAACACAGTTGCGGCCTCTGGCTTTGGCGGCATAACAAGCTGCATCAGCCGCTCCCAGAAGCTCCATCAAATTTTGGCTGGTTTGGTCAATAGCAACAACTCCAATGCTGACTCCGATGATAAAGGTTTTGCCATTCCAAATAAACCGAAACTGATGCACTATGTCTTTGAGGTTTTCGGCAATCTGGGTTGCTTGAGAGAGCGAACATTGAGTGAGCAAAATACCAAATTCATCACCTCCCAAGCGAGCCAGCATATCATTAGCACGGACTCCCTTTTGAATAAGTGCTGTGATTTGGCGCAGTAGCTCATCGCCAGCAATATGACCTACGGTATCGTTAACGACTTTAAACTGATCTAAATCTAAATAACAGAGAGCGTGCTGCTGATTGCTATCTTTAACAGAGGCGATCGCCTCCACTAGCTGCTGCTCAAATTTTCGACGGTTGATTAACCCCGTCAGGGCATCGTGATTTTCTTCCCAAGAGAGTTGACGGGTGAGATAGCGCGATTCAGTAACATCATGAAAGACCATGACTGCCCCGATAATTTGACCTTCGCGGTCTCGAATAGGTGCTGCCGAGTCAGCAATGGGATACTCGGTTCCATCATGGGAAATCAGAATAGTATTGTTAGCTAAGGTCACAATTCGCTCCTCTAATAGAGCCTTGTTTATAGGATTCTCTACTGGCTCTCGCGTTACTTGATCAACTATTAGGAAGACCGTAGAGAAAGGAACTCCTTGAACCTCATGATTTTTCCAGCCTGTCAGTTGCTCAGCTATAGGATTGAAATATCTCACATTACCTTGGGCATCAGTAGTAATGACCCCATCGCCAATGGATTGCAGTGTCACTTGAGCCAATTCCTTTTCGGCAAAGAGAGACTCTTCGAGACGTTGCCGTTCTTCAATTTCTCTCAAGAGACGTAAATTCTGATTTTGGAGTTTTTGTTGCAGCCTTCCGATAGTTAGGTGGGTTTCGACACGAGCTAATACTTCTTCGACTTGAAATGGCTTAGCAATATAATCTACCCCTCCTGCAGCCAGCCCTTGCACCTTATTAAAAGTTTCATTGAGCGCACTCAAAAAGATTATTGGAATGTCGGCGGTGCGCTCATCAGATTTTAATTTTAGGCAAACTTCATAGCCATCCTGATCGGGCAACTTAATATCTAGTAAGATTAACTCCGTCGATGGCAATTGGGCGGCTCTCAGCGCCATTGCACCTGTCGTGGCACTGCGAACTTTATAACCCTGTGCACTCAAAGTATCCCTGAGCAGACGTAGGTTATCAGGCAGATCGTCAACAATTAAAATATTGCCTCGGTAGTTTGTAGCTCGATCGCTAACCCTATCGCTAGTTCTATGGAGAATCATACTCATTTCCCTAGTTTCCTGCTAGAGGAATATAAACCTATGCACAAATAGTATAGTTTAATTATTCGGTTAAAAAAGTTAGTTTACCCACAAAGAAGTCCTGCGCTCCCGGAGATATGGGGCTGGCAAGGGGGCGCAACCATACAAAATCTGCATTGTTCGGCTAGGGGCAGTCCCCCCGTGGTTGCCCTTCTTCGCTTCGCCTAACATTAGAAGAACATTGTTTCAAGCCAAGCAGGCGATTTATGAACAAGCGGATTTCTCAAATGGCAAGTCTAGCCGTCATTGCGATCGGATGTCTCGTGCTGCTGGGTTGGCAATTTGACATCTCCCTACTCAAAAGTGGTTTTCCCGGTATGACTGCGACCATGAAAGCAAACACGGCAATTTGCTTTTTGCTGGCTGGAGGGTCTTTGAGATTGTTGCAGTACCAAAGAACCCGACTGCACAATCGCATCGCTCAAGGGATGGCAGGATTGATAATCATCATCGGTATGCTGACGCTGAGCCAGTATATTTTTGGTTGGAAGCTGGGTATTGATGAGTGGCTTTTCCGAGATTTCGTGTCTTCAGGGACTCCTTATCCGGGAAGAATGGGAGTAAATACCGCCCTAAATTTTGTGCTGATGGGACTAGCACTGTTACTGTTAGGGCAAAATTCCCAACGGGATACTTGGTTGGCTCAGATTTTTAGTAGTGTTGCAACTTTAATTTCTCTACTAGCTTTATTTGCACACCTATTCCATGTCGATATTCTTGAACGTTTGGCCACAATTACGACGACTCAACCCGTAAACACGATCGCCACCTTTTTCATCCTCTATGGAGGAATTTTATGGCTCCGCCCCAAGGAAGGATTAATGCAAGTAGTAACCAGTCCCCTAGTTGGCGGAGTAATGGTTCGGTGGTTGCTGCCTTGGGGGACGCTCTTTCCAGTGACAGTGAACTGGTTGACTCTTCAGGGACAAAATTTAGGCTGGTATAACGTTAATTTTGGCTATACATTGCGTTCAACTATTATGGTTGTCACGTTCTCAATTCTCATCTTGGGGACGGCTCGCTCTTTAAACCAGATAGATTACAGGCGCCAAAAAGCGGAAAAAGAAATTAAAAAACTTAACGAAACTTTAGAAATTCTTGTGGCTGAACGAACAGATGCTTTACAAAAATCGCAGGCTCGTTTTGCGGGAATTCTAGAAATCGCCAATGATGCAATTATTTCAGTCGATCGCACTCAACGCATTACCCTGTTTAATCAAGGGGCAGAAAAGATGTTTGGCTATAAAATTGAGGATATTTTAGGGGAGCCACTGAATTTACTGCTGCCAGAACAGTTTAGAGATGCACATCCGCAGCATATCAAACAATTTGCACAGTCTTCTAGCAGAGCGCGAAGGATGGGAGAACGAGGCGAGATTTTGGGTCGTCGTCAAGATGGAACGCAGTTTTCGGCTGAAGCCTCTATTTCTAAGCTGGAAATGGGAGACGAAACGGTATTTACTGTGATTTTGCGCGATATTAGCGATCGCAAACAAATTGAGATGGCTTTACGAAACAGTGAAGAGCAGTTTCGCCATGCGTTTGAAGATGCCTCTATCGGGATGGCGATCGTTTCACTTGATGGGTACTGGATTAAAGTCAATCCTGCCTTATGTCAGATTCTTGGCTACTCCTCAGAAGAGTTGTTAGCGTTAACTTTCCAAGACATCACCCATCCTGACGATTTAGACGGCGATCTTAGTTATGCACATCAACTATTAGCAGGAAGAATTTCAACTTACCAACTGGAAAAACGGTATTTCCATAAAGAAGGACACATTATTTGGATTATTCTTAATGGATCGCTAGTACAAGATGGACAGGGAAATCCACTGCATTTTATTTCTCAAATACAAGAAATTACGGCTCGAAAAGAAGCTCAAAAGACCCTAGAACTTCAAAGCGTTATTATGAATAACATGGCAGGAGGAGTGTGTTTAATCAAAGCCTCAGACCTCATGATCGTCTACACCAACCCTACCTTTGACGCTATGTTTGGCTACACAGAGGACGAACTCGCAGGTCAACCCCTTGGTATTTTGAATTATGTCGATACAAAGGTTACACCAGATGTAGCCGTTCTAGATATCGTCACTCAAATTGAACAGACCGGGGAAGCGAAATATGAAGTCCAGAATAGAAAGAAAGATGGAACTCTCTTTTGGTGCAGAGTTCATACATCCATGTTTGAGCATCCTGAATACGGAACTGTATATGTTGCCGTTCAGGAAGACGCAACAGAGCTAAAACTGGCTGAGCAAGCCTTGCAAGCTACCACAAATCGCCTCAACTTTCTTCTCAACTATAGCCCCGTGGTCATTTTTAGCAGTAAAGCTGCTGGCGATTATGGAGCAACGTTCATCAGCGAAAATATCAAAGATATATTGGGCTACGAAAGCAGCGAGTTTTTAGAAGATTCTAAATTTTGGGTGAATCACTTACACCCCGATGATGTAAAACCGGTGCTTAATGGCTTAGCAAATCTATTCCTTAATGATTTTTACTTCCACGAATACCGTTTTCGTCGCTCCGATGGGGTTTATCGCTGGATGCTCAGTCAGCTTAAACTAATTCGAGATAATTCAGGTACACCAGTAGAAATTTTGGGATATTTAATTGACATTAGCGATCGTAAACAAGCTGAGTTGGAATTTCATCAGGCAAATGAAGCAAACCAAGCCAAGACTGTCTTCCTCGCCAATATGAGCCACGAACTCCGCACCCCCCTCAACTCAATTTTGGGATTCACGCAATTGATGAGCTATGAGAGCAATCTGACTCGTTCTCTCCAAGAACGTTTAGAGATTGTCAATCGTAGCGGTAAACATTTATTGGATTTGATTAACGATATTTTAGATTTATCCAAAATAGAGAGCGGACGGATGACTCTCAATCCTTCTGAGTTTGATTTGACAAGTTTGCTGACTTCTATCGAAGAAATGTTCCAAGTTAAAGTCCAATCTAAAGTAGTGCAGCTAATTGTCGAGCTAGATCCCGACATTCCTCAATTTGTGCATAGTGACGAGAAAAAACTGTATCAAGTATTGGTCAATCTGCTCGGTAATGCGATTAAGTTTACCAATCAAGGAAGCGTCACCCTACGGGTAAGAGCAACACAAAGAGACAAAACATCCTGTCACCTATGTTTTGAAGTTGAGGATACAGGCGTGGGAATTTCGCCCACAGAAATTGATAAATTATTTAAGGTTTTTGTGCAAACCCAAGCTGGGAATAATTTGAGTCAAGGCACGGGGCTTGGTTTAGCCATCAGTCAAAAACTCGTCAAACTTATGGGCGGTCAGATTCAGGTTAAAAGCACTTTGAACCGAGGTAGCACTTTTTCCTTTGAGATTGGTGTACAGTTACCTCAATCAGAATCCTTACCCCCAGAATCAATTAATCAAAGAGTAATTGGTTTAGCTCCCAGACAACCGACTTACCGCATTCTTATTGTTGAAGATTTAGAAGAAAATCGTCGCTTGTTAGTCGAGATCCTGACCTCGGTTGGTTTTGAGGTGAGAGAAGCAAAACAGGGAGTGGAGGCCCTCTCACTGTGGGAGAGTTGGCGGCCACACCTGATTCTGATGGATCTGCGAATGCCGATCGTCGATGGCTACACAGCTACTAAATATATTAGAGAACGCCCTCAGAGCCAAGAAACTGTCATTATTGCTTTAACTGCCAGTGTTTTGGAAGAAGATCGAGAGAAAGTTCTTAGGGCTGGCTGCAACGACTTTATAAGCAAGCCATTTCAGCAGAGAGAACTTTTTGACAAACTCGCTAAATATTTGGGAGTGCAATATATCTACGAAGTCGTAGAACAAACTCCACAAAAACCATTAGTTGAAACGGTGTCTGTAGAAGATATATCCATGATGCCCCCCCAGTGGTTAGAACAAATGTATCAAGCCGCTTACTATCTCGATACCGAAGTTATGAATGAATTAATTCTACAAATTCCCGAATCCAAAGCAAGTTTGTCCAAAGCACTAACTGATTATATCAATAATTTTAATTCTGATCGAATTATGGAGCTGATTCGACCTTTGCTGCCGAAGCCGCTGTAGTTATCGAGTTTAATGACAAAGAAGCTATAGTGCTGTAAGCAGTGGCTATATTTCTAATATACACCAACAGGGCAAAGGATTTGGACGTTTTTGGAGATGTGTGTGGCAGATATCTATCAGCATAAGGAAATGGCATACACCTTAGATGGAATGTGCTATATCATAGAGCAATTCTATTTCGTGTGTGAAGGGGATTTATTTTTTTATTAACCGCAGAGGGCGCAGAGGTCAATCGATTTTAGATTTTAGATTTTAGATTTTAGATTGACCCCACGGATAAATGCGGGGGCTTGAGGATTTTAGATTTTAGATTTTGGATTGATTCCACGGATAAATCACGTGGCGGGTACCATCAAGAAATTCTTGGTCACAGAGAAAGAGAAAAGAGAGACATGAATGATTGATTTAACCGGAAAGGTAATTTTAGTAACTGGTGGCTCGAAAGGGATTGGTGCAGTGACGGTGCGGACTCTGGTTAATGCTGGGGCCGAGGTGATTTTGCATTACTTTCGCAGTCAGGAAGAAGCTGAAGCGGTGGCAGCAAGTGTTGCGCGCGATCGCTGTTATTTATTGGCAGCAGATTTGATGGTGGAAAACGCGGCTTCGACTTTGTGGCGAGATGCTTTAAAATGGCGGGGCCATATTGATATTTTAGTTAATAATGCGGGGATTATGCAGTCAGCGGGTATAGAGGACGAGTTCGATATTTGGTCTTCAGCTTGGCAGCAAACTCTACAAGTGAATTTAATTGCCGTTGCCGATTTGTGCCGAGAATCTATTCTGCATTTTCAAAGTCGCAGGGGCGGTACAATTATTAATATAGCAAGTCGCGCTGCTTTTCGTGGGGATGACCCGAATTATCTGCACTACGCCGCTTCTAAAGGTGCTATTGTTGCTTTAACTCGCAGCATTGCTCGAGGGTTTGCGACTGATAATATTTTGGCTTTTACAGTTGCGCCGGGATTTGTCAGTACAGAAATGTCTAATCAGTTTATTCAGGAGTTCGGTGAAGCTGATATTATTCGCGATATCCCGATCGGCAAAATCGCTCCTCCTCAAGATGTTGCCAATGTTATCGCGTTTTTAGCATCCGGTTTGGCTACGCACGCTACCGGGACTACGATCGACATTAATGGAGCCTCTTACGTGCATTGAGACAATTACTGTAAAATACCTCTCAAGGCTCACGGTGACACCTTTTAAAAATCACTAATTTATCACTTTAGCAAGACGCTAAAAACTCCCTCAATCACTTAGCGTTAGATTAGAAGATAGTCTGAGGAAAGTTGATTATGACAACAAATAACGGCACCAACACAAAACGAGTTGCCATACTCATTGAAAATGGAGTTGAAGATTCGGAATTTTTAGTTCCTTACAACGCCTTAAAACAAGCAAATTTTGATGTAGTTGTCCTCGGTTCGCGGACAAACGAAAAGTATGCAGGGAAACAAGGAAAAGTTGCCCAGCAGGCTGACGGAACTACGACAGAAGCATTGCCCGCAGAATTCGATGCAGTGATAATTCCCGGCGGGATGGCTCCTGATATGATGCGGACTAATCCCAATACAGTACGTTTTGTACGAGAAGCATTTGAGCAAGGAAAAATTGTCGCTGCTGTTTGCCACGGCCCGCAAGTTTTGATTGAAGCCGACTTGCTGAAAGGCAAAAATGCGACGGGTTTCTTGGCAATTAAAACAGACATGATCAATGCCGGAGCTAACTACATTAACGAAGCTTTAGTAGTTGACGGCAACTTGATAACTTCCCGCCAACCTGGAGATTTAGCAATATTTACCACCGCAATTATGGCTCGCCTCGGTTACGGCGGAAAAGCAGTCGGTTTGCCAGAAGAAACTGACACAAATGCAGAATGGTGGAAATTAGCTAATGGTTGGGGAGGTTCGACACAAGGCGACATTGTTAAAGGTTTGAATACCGCCCTCGCAGGGGAACGCTATGCTTGCGAAGCCTTTGAACATTATGCGGAAAAAACCCAAGACAGCGATTTGCGATCGCTCTTGAAAGAAATGATTCAAAATAAACAGAACCACATCCTCGCTATCGAAAAACGCCTCAACGATTTCGGGGAAAAACCCTCAATTCCTGCCCAAATTGCTGACAAATACGCTAAATTAAAAGCTTCGATGCAAGGAAGCGATGAAACGTTTTTGCTGCGGAGCACTCTCGGTGATTTGCAAACCGGTGTTGTCGATATCAACAACCTGCGGGTGAAGTTAACAGATCCGGTATCAACGGCGATTTTGACAGAGATAGAATCGGATTTGTCTAAGTGTGAACAAGTCGTTGCTAAACTCTTCCGCGCCCGTGCAGCTTCCCAGGAAATTAAGTCGCCTAAACCTTCGACTAGCCCCGCTGTAAAAATGTAATCAGCAAGGGGAGAGATAAGTTTGTAGTTGTGTTGAGTTGTTAAAACCCCCCCCATATCGCAACTACCAACTTGCTCTGCAATCCTACAATATACCCCTTTGCGGTAAAATAAAACCCAACACTAAAAAGCAGATATTCAACTAACTGCAAGGTGGAGGGTTTTATTCAATGGGTTTTATTTTTGTTTTAGCTGGACACGGCGAGTTTGAAGGAAGCTTGCGGCATCCGATGGCGGTACAAGCCCTCGGATTCCTCCCTGCATAAATAAAAAATATGGTATCCGATAAGCAGCCCCCAGATATATCCGTAAAGTCGCTTTCTTCAATGCTTCAAATCTCAAATCTCAAATCTCAAATCTCAAATCTCAAATCGATTAACCAGCCCTCGGATATATCCGTAATATCATGTCCGATGGATTAACCATAAGGAATGAGAATTAAATAACTTCCACAAGTTTGTGGGATGGGCGTCCCGCCCGTCCAAAAAGGACGGGCGGG
>NZ_JAUBPT010000107.1:0-27680 GCF_036700905.1 Microcoleus sp. S13_C3
GTAGTCAGTAGTCAGTAGTCAGTAGTCAGTAGTCAGTAGTCATTAGTCAGTAGTCATTAGTCATTAGTCATTAGTCATTAGTCATTAGTCATTAGTCATTAGCAATCGACTGACTATTCAACATAATTATCATTACCAATTACCCATGAGCCATGCTCGCTTACTTATTACTCAACAACATATATGATGATTGAAGATCAAGAACTTCGAGATGTATTTAAAGTCGCTAGTCAAGAACACTTACAGAAACTAGATGACGGATTGCTGTACTTAGAACAACATCCAGACGACTTCGCTAAGTTAGAACAATTGTTGCGGGAAACCCATTCTCTTAAAGGTGATGCTGGGATGCTGGGAGTAAAAAATATAGCATCTTTAGCTCATCAAATGGAGCATATTTTGGGAGGTGTCAAGCGGGGAGAAACTCCACTAAATTCAGATATTAGCGATCGACTTTCCCAAGGTTTAGACGCCATCCGCAAACTCGTTAACGAAGCCGTTACCGGCCAAGATTCCGGCGTTAATACTTTTTACATCCTTGCTAGCATGATGGGTGCTTCTAATCAGCCACAGCCACAGGCTGCCACCTCAATAGTAGAGCCATCATCTTCACAAGTACCAGAACAACCGTTGGTAGAACCGCAATTTACTGAGCCTCCTACCCCAGAACTAGAAACAAATGTTGAAACTTCTGAAGCCCTTACCTTAGAGAAAAATTCCTCTTTTTTACCCCGACAATCCCAGCCAGAATTTCCACTGCAAGCTCAAAACTTGCCTGCACCTTCTGAACCCGCCCCTGCGTCGGCGCCGCCTTCGGCAGTTACTGCATCATCAACCTCATCTTATCGCATTGAAACCATTCGCGTTGCTACTCAAAATTTAGACGATTTAATGACTCAAGCAGGGGAACTTACTGTCACAAAAACTCGGCTAGGACACCGAGTTGCAGAACTCGAACAAATTACAACTTTGTGGGAAGAGTGGAGCCGAGAATACTTTGTAACGAGCTTGACTGTCGATCGGATGCAAATAGATGAAAACGGTATTAAAGCCAACGGTAAATTTAGCCAATTGCAGGATTACTATCAACGTACAGAAGAACGTCTAGAACGTCTCGGAATTTTAGTCAACTCCTTGAGAAATCGAGTTTATGAAGATACTGCCCGACTCGAATTAATCGCTGAGGCATTAGAATCAGGAATTCGCACTCTGAGACTGCTGCCTTTGTCTACTATTTTTAATTTATTTCCTCGAACTGTACGAGACTTAGCGAAACGGGAAGGGAAAGAAGTTGCCTTAGTGATTGAAGGAGGCGAAACTACAGCAGATAAACGCATTTTAGAGGAAATGAAAGACCCTTTAATGCACATGATTAGAAATGCGATCGACCACGGTATTGAAACTGTTGAGGAGCGGAAAAAACTAGGTAAACCTCCCGTGGCTACTCTCCGAATTAAAGGCTATAATATTGCTAGCAATATTATTATTGAAGTTGCTGATGATGGCCGGGGACTAAATCTAGAGAGCATTAAACAAACGGCTGTAAAACGTAATATTTGTACCAGTGAACAACTGGCAGAAATGACCGAATCTCAAGTGCAATCTTTAATTTTTACTCCTGGTTTTTCGACTAAAAAATTTGTTACCGAAGTTTCGGGGCGCGGGGTGGGTTTAGATGTAGTTCGCACTAATGTTGAAGCCCTAAAAGGTAGTATTCAAGTAGAGTCATTACCGGGAAAAGGATGCACTTTGAGGCTGCAAATCAGCACGTCTTTAGCTACAGCGAATGTATTAATTGTCATAGTTGAAGACATTCCTTATGCTCTGCCAGTCGAGTTTGTAGACACGGCACAACAGGTGTCTCAGTCTGAGATATTTGCCATAGAAGGCAAGGAAACTATACTTTCAAAGGGTCAGCCTCTGTCAGTTGCTCATCTGACAGATTTACTAGAATTAAATAATAGACAAGTGTGGGAAAAAAGTCGGTATTTGAAACAGGAAGCCGGGAGCCAAATTATGATAAAAAATCAACAACACTTCCTAAATTTAAATTCAAAAATGCCTTGTATTGTTTTGAAAGTAGGGGAGGAAAGATTGGGATTATTTGTAGATGCTTTGATAGACGAACAGGATGTGGTGATGAAACCTCAAAGTCAATTGCTGAAACGGGTGCGCAATGTTTCAGGTGCCACAATTCTCGCTACTGGGGAAGTTTGTATGGTACTCAATCCCCACGATTTGATAAAATCTGTACGCCAGCAAGTTTCGTCTCGTGGGGTTGGGAGTGCGCGATCCCAACTTGAGACGGCCAGCAGAAAACAAGTTATACTATTAGCAGAAGACTCGATCGCCACGCGCACTCAAGAAAAACGCATCCTGGAAGGTGCGGGTTACGAAGTTGTGACTGCAGTAGACGGGTTGGATGCTTTCCATAAATTGAAAACTCGCGATTTTGATGCTGTGATTTCTGACATACAAATGCCCAATTTAGACGGTTTGGCCCTGACTATTAAGATTCGCGAGCAAAAAGAATACAGTGAGTTGCCGATAATTTTAGTGACATCTTTGGCATCGGATGAAGATAAAAAAAGAGGTGCTGATGCGGGGGCAAATGCTTATATTCCTAAAGGTACTTTCAATCAAGATGTGTTGGTAGACACACTAAAAAGGTTAGTTTAGTCATAAATCATTACTCCTTGGTTATGAGGCATTTGTTATTTACTACCAATTAGCAAGGCCCAATATCCACTGCCCAGTGCACCATTACCAGTGCATCGATGCCCAATGCCCAATACTTTGACTACGCGGTTACTGAGCGACTCGTGCTGAGCTTAGCCACTCGCCCTGCGCGGTTTGCCCGCTCCGCTTCGCCGAAGGGAAGTAAGTCCAAGGGCAGCGCAAGTGCCCTATTCCCCATTGCCCATTGCCCATTGCCCATTCCCCATTTCCCAGCAAACTGATGTTATCGCCCATTAAACTATTGTTAGTTGAAGACTCTCCCGTAGTTACGCTCGTCCTCAAACGAATTTTTGAGTCCTCGCCAGAAATTCAAGTTGTAGGAACCGCTTGCAACGGATTAGAAGGACTAGAATTAATCCCCAAACTTCAGCCCCAAGTAATCTGTACGGATTTGAACATGGCACCAATGAACGGGTTAGAATTTACGGAAGAAGTAATGAAGAAATATCCGCTACCAATTTTAGTCATTAGTGCTTCAGTGCAAGCGAATGATACTCAGAATGTATTTAAAGTGTTAAATGCTGGTGCATTGGATGTTTTTCCGAAACCGATGGGCGGGTTGGTATCTGATTACGCTCGCCTCGCAAATCAATTAATAGCTAAAGTTAAAATCCTCTCAGGAGTTAAAGTATTTACACGGCATCAAAAAAAGATGCCAACAGAATATAATAATCCCATTGTTAAAATCAACGAAGCACCAGTTCATAATTACAAATTCTCCCGGGAAAATGTGAAATCTCCAACTATTAAAGTCTTGGCTATAGGGGCTTCGACAGGGGGACCGCAAGCACTGTACGCGATTATTTCTAAACTTCCGGCTAGTTTTCCAGTGCCTATAATTTGTGTCCAGCATATCAGTGAAGGTTTTTTGCAAGGATTAGTTGATTGGCTGGGTTATGAATCGAAACTGCCTGTTAAGATAGCTTCCTTTGGGGAATTGCCACAAGCAGGGACTGTTTATTTTCCGCCAGAAAAACGTCATTTAGAATTGGACTCTCAAGGGCGATTTGTTTATTCAGAAGCTGCTCATGCTGCGGGACACTGCCCTTCTGTAACGGTGACATTTAAGTCGGTAGCTAATTTTTATAGTCGGGCAGCAGCAGGGGTTTTACTGACAGGGATGGGTAGAGATGGTGCTGACGGAATGTTGGCTATCGCCCGACAAGGGGGGTTGACAATCGCCCAAGACGAAGCTAGCTGCATTGTCTTCGGAATGCCCAAGGAGGCGATCGCCCTCGGTGCCGCCCAATATGTTCTACCTGTCAGTGCGATCGCTCCCCTACTCCTGGCAAAATTAAAAATTTAGGACTTACCTCGCCAATAGTGCAGAATACCCCGCCCCCCGACTTGTTAAAGAAGTCGAGGATCGCAGAGCGCGAGCCCAACTTTTTAGTTCATTAATTACTCAAATTACTTCATTAATTATTCAAAACTGATTTTTTTTCTAAGTCCGATTATTTGATTTTGATAAACTTACCAATTACCTCGCGCAACTTATCAGCATCAAAAGGCTTAGTTAAATACTCTGTGGCTCCCGCCAAACGCCCCTGTACCTTATCAAAGGCTCCATCTCGCGCTGTCAGCATTACGATCGGCAAATTCTGAAACTGAGGCAAGCTCCGCACCGTGCGGCAGAGTTCCAATCCGTCAATACCAGGCATCGAAACATCCAGCAACAAAACAGAAATTTGTTCGTGATAAATCGTTGACAAAGCATCCACTGCATTGTCGGTTACGAGAACTCGAAACTCTTTGCTCAAGGCCTGTTTAACAAGTCCTTGCATCACGACGCTATCATCAACTGCCAAAATAGTTGGTACTTGACTGCTACTTGCAGACATATTCTTCTCCCTGTTTATTTATAGTTCTTGAAAATACCAAACATAATTCCCGCCGTCATTTTTTGAGAGTTGTCTCTGTGCAATAATTGTCAACCCCGTTGGAGCGTTAGTTGAAACTTTAGCCCGGTTTTTTTTACCTCAAACCCGAAACAAGGGATTGGGAGAGTGGTCGATCGGCAATTACAACAGTTGCAAAATGTGCATCCGGGCCCATAAACCCTAAAAGGTCGAGTTTGAACAACTATTGTTACAAAGTTTAACATCTTACCAATCTTTTGTAATTCATCTCCTAACTGTAGTTGAACTCCCGGCTAAGGCACAGCTCGGTAAAGGACACTGGTATTGTGGCACAAACCCCTGATTTAAATCTACCAGCAAGCCAGCTACCCACGATTAGACAAGTCTGTTAAAATACAATTAAACTGATTAAAAAATTCTAGGTAAGCAATCGTCATATATTTGGGAAAGGTGCTTCCTCCCAACACAGGCTCTTAGATTTAGAGAGCTGGAGGTATTCAAAAGCATGGTCAACTGGAAGTATAATTTATATAGTCTTGGATCTGGGGTGCTCTAACTCCCATAACTCAAAAGTTTCCAGATTCAGTCAAGAGGTTAGTCTGAATTTGGCGCAAGCAGCCTGCGCCGAAGTTGCGCCCACAGTCTCCCATCACATAATTCATAGCTTGTTTTTCTCAAAAGTATTGAGAAGGGCGGTTGCCAGCAACTAGACGGGCAGTTACACATGATGAAAGCACCCTTGCCTCTTGGTAAAAAAGTGTTCAAGCTCCATAACATTGACTTGTATCAGCTTCTGGGCTCTGCTCCAGAGGGTTGCTTGGACAATTTGGTCGGTTTGGCAGCTCTGATGGGCCGAACTCCTATTGCTTTCTTGAGCTTGATAGACGGTAATCGCCACTGGTTGAAGTCGCAGTTAGGTATCGATCGAACTTTGGCCCACCGTTACCTGAATTTTTGCGCTCGCGCCCTGGAGCCAACTCCCGAAGAGTTCGCCGTTGGCTCCAACTCAAACTCGGAATTTGAACGGGCAATTTCCCTGCAAAAACCGCCAGTTGCTCCCGAATTGGTGATCGAACTCCCTATAAATTCCTTTAAAGAAGTGCCTGTCGCCATTGTCCGAGACGCTTCCACAGATGTGAGATTTGGCGAGCATCCCCTAACGGTTTTCTACCCCTTCGTGAAATTTTACGCCGGAATCCCAGTTGTGAGCTCAGATGGGCAGGTGCTGGGAGTGCTATCCGTCATGGACTCGGTGCCGCGAGACTTGAAAAAAGAAACGATAGAAGGTCTGCAAGGTTTGAGTCGGCAAGTTGCGAGTTTGGTAGATCTGCGCTGGCAATTAGTCAAAGCCCAGAAACACTTGCCAGAGGTAGAAGATATCACCTCCGACAGCCAGCAAATCTCGGAGTTAGTTCCTGGCTCGAACCGATCGAGCTGGCGTGCGGTACATACGCCACAGAGCAGCACGACAACAATATACGAAACAAAAAAGCTCCCGACGCTGGGGGAAACAGGCAAATCTCAATATGTGTGGGAAGCTTCAGCGGGCATCGGGCGCGCGGACGATACCCAACAAATCCGAGAAAGCGTTGCCGACCCGGGCGACACATCCGATGGCCAACTAACGGCCGCGTCCCTAAAAGAGCGATCTCGCTTGGGAACGCTGCAAGCTAAAGTCGGTGCAGCCCTGGGACAAGGCGGGAAAATATCGGTCATCCTCAACCGCTGCACCGAGGCAATGGTAGAGTACCTCGACGCCACAGGGGCGAGCATCTGGACTTTCAACCAGCAGACAGAGCGGTTAGAACTGCAGGCCAATTCAGGACTTAGCAGCCAAGAGCGGGCACGGGAAATAGAAGATTGGGTGCGAACAGAAGCGGGAAAACTCCAAACGGCTCCTGTGTGCCTACTGTCGAACCAGTCTCTGTGCACCATTGCCTATCCGCTGATTGTGGAGGAGCGGTTGGTGGGGGTGATGGCTCTGGGCAGTAGCGCTTTGACAAGCGAGGGAGCGCTAGAAGTTCTGGGTTGCATGGCTAACGCCATCGCCGTGGCGATCGATCGCGTTACAGCCCGAGAAGAATTGTTGAGCCGCCGGGAAAGCCTGCTCTTCAGCCTCGCCAGCCAGATGCGGAATTCCCTCGACCTCGACAAAATTTTAGATACGGCTGTCAACGAAATTCGCAGCTTGTTGCAGGTTGACCAGTGCTACTTTTTGTGGTACGCCATCTCGCGAGACGGTCAGCCCAGCTTTGCAATCACCCACGAGGCGGCAAATCCCGAACTGAAAGAGCGGCTCACAGAATACCCGATCGAACAAGTAACCCTGCTGGCCGAGAAAATTAGCCACCGCCAAACGCTCCGGATCGGCGACGCTGCAACAGCACTGTGCATCGAACCGCCCACGCGAGCTTTTTTGAGCAGTATCGGGATTGTTTCTAACCTGTTGCTGCCAGTCAAGACTCGCTCCGGTCAAATGGGTGCTGTAGTTTGCAACCATTACAGCAGCCACCGTTCCTGGGCGACGAGCGAAGTGGAATTGCTGCAAGCGGTGGTGGATCAACTGGCGATCGCGATCGACCAAGCCGAACTTTACGCCCAAACCCGGGCGGCAGCCTTAGCCGCTCAAACTCAAGCCCGCCAACTGACGGAAACTTTGCAGAGTTTGCAGCAGAAAGAAGCTCAGCTCATCCAAAACGAAAAAATGTCCTCTCTCGGTCAAATGGTCGCCGGCGTCGCCCACGAAATTAACAATCCGGTTAATTTTATTTACGGGAACTTGACTTATTGCAAGCAGTACATGAAAAATCTGGTGGATTTGTTGCACTTGTATCAAAAGCATTACCCGGAGCCTTGCCCCGAAATACTAGAGAAAAACGAAGAAATCGATGTTGAGTTCATAGTGCCGGATTTGCTGAAAATTCTGTCTTCAATAGAGATGGGAACTGAACGCATCCGCCAAATTGTCCTGTCTCTGCGGAACTTCGCGCGCCACGACGAAGCCGAGATGAAGCCGGTGGACATTCACGAAGGGATTGACAGCACGCTGCTGATTTTGCAGAGCCGCTTGAAGCCAAACGGGCTAGTGCCGGGAATTGAGGTAATTAAAAACTACGGCGATCTGCCGAAGGTAGAGTGCTATCCCGGACAGCTCAACCAAGTATTTATGAATATTTTGGCGAATGCGATCGACTCTTTGGAAAATCAGCCTCCACCCAAGACGATCAAAATCTCGACGGCGGTGGTGGACCCAGACTCGGAGGCTGAGGAGTCAGGAAAGTCGAGGGGTCAAGTTGTGGTGATTCGGATTCAAGACAGCGGGCCCGGATTGCCCGAAAAAGCTAAATGCCACTTATTTGACCCTTTCTTTACCACTAAACCTGTAGGCAAGGGTACGGGGCTCGGCTTGTCTATCAGCTACCAGATAGTGGTGGAAAAACACGGAGGAAGTTTGAAGTGCATCTCGGAACCGGGACAGGGTGCGGATTTCAGGATTGAAATCCCGCTAGCTCGCCCCCCTGAACTCAAAGAATAAACCTGCGGGCGATGGGCTCCAAAAACATTTTTAAAATTTTCTTGTCAAAATGCTTGACAGATTGCTGTGTTTGAATGTTAAGATAGTGAAGGTTAAGACGTTGGGGCGTCGCCAAGTGGTAAGGCAGCTGGTTTTGGTCCAGCCATTCAGAGGTTCGAATCCTTTCGCCCCAGTTAAATTGTGTCCGGTCAATCCATTGTTGAACTCATCGTTTAGACTTAGCGCTTGGCAGAGGAGAGACAAAAAACTTAATTACGACAAACTTACAGCACTTCCGGATGTTATGAGGTACAGTAGCAGCAATTAGTAAACCAGTTTTTGAGATGTTTCGGATTAATTAAGTCAAGAGCCACAGCAATTATGGTGTCAACCATTTTAGGGGTCGTTGGCGAAAACTTTCGCAATAAAGATTTAAGTTGCGACCACCATAATTCAATTGGATTAAAATAGGCGTGAGTATGGGGACAAACACAAGATAGAAGCACCCACCGCTTCAATCATGGGCTTAATTGAATCTACTTTATGCGCTGGTAAGTTATCCATCACTAATACTGCTGGCGACCACAATTGTGGCACTAAACATTGCTCGATAAACACCTCAAATGCTTGGCTATCCATCGAGTTGTCTATGGTCATTAATGCCACTACTCGCTGGAAACTAATTGCACCAATTACTGTGACTTTCTTGCCTCGATAAAAAGGTTTGACCGCATAGGCTCTCGTTCCTCGTTGGAAGCATGAGTTCTGGTTAAACAAGCGTAATACCCCAGTCTCATCTAAAAATACGCTCATTTTTTGGGTCGATATGCTTGACTTTTTCCCAATACTCTAACCTTAATTTCATGACTCTTTCAGTGCCTGCTTGGCTACTTCTCACTGTTTTTTTTTACGATTTAATCCCAACTTTTGTAAGGCGTTACAGATGGCTGTTCTACCCACCCAATTTCCCGTCTTCACAGGCAAATAAATCACACAATTCTAGTAAGGTTGCATCGGGATGTGCAGCTACTCTTTCTCTCAAAAAAGCTGTGGAATTATTCAAATGACTGTATCTCGGTTTCCCCCTGGGTTTCGGCTGTAAATTCCCCTCGATTTTTTGTTGCTTGACCAGTTTTTGAACAGAGCTTTTACTGACGGAAAATATCGCTGCTGTTTTTCTGATCGACAGCTTCTGCTCGATATGGGCTGCTACTATTTTTGCAAAGCAAATCTACTGAATATGCTTTCATTGGTGTATTTTTTTAATCTATTCTTATTGTACCTCATAACACCCGGAAGTGCTGTAATTAGGACTTGCTCATATCATGTCTGATCGAGTGACCGCGATTAAAATGGCGGGTTTTTGAGATTGTCAATTATTGGCAGATATTTTTCGTGAGGGGAGCCCCTACCCTCTTAGGGGTAATCGACCGGACAGAGTATCATAGGATATCAGGAACCGGGTTTATTTCTGCGGGTTTTACCTAACCTAAAAGCATAGATTTATGGTCAAGAAAGTGGTTTCTTTGGTCGTCAGTGCCCCTTTCTCGCAGAAACAGTAGTTGGTGCGTAATATCACTTCTGACAGCGCCGGAATTGTCTAGCAGAAGGAAGAAGGAATAGGGAAGCAGGAAGAAGGAATAAAATCAATCGTTTCAGCCATTAACAACGTCCTAACCGTCTTGGCGGTTGCTATAAATCGAGTCAACATTCAACACTCATATCAAATCCGGTTGCATTGGAATGATTAAACAGGTGTTGACGCAGAGAACACAGAGGAAGAGAACAGAGAGATGAATAATTCCCATGCTACCGCATTTGATATCGGGAGCATCTCAATGAAAGCAGCCAAGCCCAAAATTGGAGCCAGGAGTCAGGAGTCAGGAGTCAGGAGGAAAGAGGAAGAAGGAAGGAGGAAGAAGGAAGAAGGAAGGAGCCAGAAGAAGTGTTTTTACAAATATGAGACGCTCCCTTTGATATCAACCATCCTTCAGTTTTTCGACTAACATTTAACAGTCAACAGTCAAAACTCAATACTCAACACTCAACCCTCAACAGGCCCTACTCAATCTCACTGCAAAGTGCTGGGGCCACGAGCGTTTAGCCGATCGAAAACGTATCGGGAAATAGCCGGAAAAGCTGTTTCGTCCTTGGCATAAGCCGGATCGTCTGCGAAAACAACTAAGATATAAATCGCGCGATCGTCTAAAGTTCTAACAAATGCCGCTTCGCTGCGGGATTTGGAAGTATAGCCCACTTTGGAACCAAAATAAATATTAGTTGGTAAAGATTCGCCGAGAAATCCTTGTATCGAATTGCTGGGGTCATTTTTCCATGCCTTGGGGTCTAAGTCTCTAGTCAGCAAGTAAGCCATTTTGCGGCTTGCGACGCTGGAAACCGCTTGCCTAGTATAGATTTCATATATTAATCTCGCGGCTTGGTCGGTAGTTACTTGATTGCGAATCGGCTGAGAATCATCGCCCCGCAATTGCAAGTCGCGACCGATTGGCCCTTCTTGTCTTAAATAGTATATGGGATAATTTTTGGTGCTTATACGAAGATCATTGTAGCCTGCCGACTGGAAAAATGTGTTAATTTGAGTTCGCTTTTTCAGCCATGTTTGCAATTCTTCTCCTGCGAGCCGTCCGCCGGATTTTGTATCGGTGATTTTGTCTAAAATTCTGCTGGCAGCATCGTTGTTGGAGACGCGAATCATTTGTTCGAGGTCGTTTTTAAAGGCAGATTCTCTTTCCGTAATGATGCCTTTTTCTATGGCTGAGTAAAAGGCTGCCATCCAAAATAACTTGGCAACGCTAGCGGGAAATCGGAGAGTTTGATTTTGATATCCGGCAAAGGTGTGACTTTTGGAATTGCTGACATCAAATAAGGTAATTGATAGCGGTTCGGCGGGCAGTCCTTTGCTGGTTGCAATCTTCACAGATTCATCAACAATCCCTTGCAATTCTTGAGAGTAAACAGGATTAGGAGGTGTTTTGATGTTGTAGCTAAAGGTAGGCTCGCTTTGACGATCGGCTAAATTTTCCGATGGTTCAATTGTCGGAGGCGAGAGTGTTTCTTGAGGCGAGACGGCCTGTTGAGACAAGATGACTGGCGGTTCTGGGGGACGGCGAATTCTGAAGGGTATTGTGACGACCCAAAAGAACGCGATCGCCCCGGCGATTAAAAACAAAATGTTACGGTATTTTAGCCGAGAAAATTTCGTCCTCACTCGGCGACGAGAGGGCACTGGGCCTTCGCTGCTTTGGCGTCGGCGTCCGACGGCGCGCTGGCTGCTTTGGCGTCGGGATTGGATTAGACCGGTTGCATGAATGTTTGCTCGATCAGTCAACCGCAGATACCAGGCAGATGAACTCAGATTAACCCAGATAATTTCAAGAATTGAGAGCGACTTTTGCAAGAGGTCTATGGGGCGTCGGGTCTGGATTGGGCGACGAGAGGGGACTGGGCGCTTGCTGCTGTGGCGTCGGGACTGGACTGGACGCTCGCTGCTGTGGCGTCGGGACTCGATTGGGCGTTGGGGCCCGATGGGGCGGCGTCGGCGTTCTACTTGCATTACAGTTTTGTGCTATCAAACTCGCACGATCAGTTTATAATAGGGCGGCGTCTAAATGACAAGTGTATCGATCTAGTCCGCTGTTGCCAATTTTATCTGTCTACTAGGCTGATTGAGACTTCGAGTAATTGTAAAATTTTCAGGATAGCACTGAGTTGAAGCAAAATCCTTTGAAAAACATGAGAAATTTTTGGAGTCTGGCTGTTTTGGGATTTGCGATCGCCGGCGCGAATAATTCTTTGATACCTGATGTTTGGGCATTTCAGTCTCAATCTGCTACGGGATATGTTGTCGATCGACAAACAGCAGGACAGGGCGCGGATGTAGCGTTTTCCTTGACGCGAGAAAGCGAAAATCTGGAAATAACAAACAAGCCAACTGTTTCCAGTTTTCCGAGTATGTTGTGGGACTTCAACAATTTAGCGGAAATTTCCTATTCCGAATTGCTGAAAGTGCTTGCGAGACGATCGGACTCAAATAATACAGAGAGAGAAACCGTTGCACAACCCGAAGACATAGCACGTTTTGAAAAGGTTGTACAGTATGCAAAACAACAAAATTTGCACGATCGCTCTATGGGAGAAATCGTCCAGGCAATCGCCAATAATTTCCTAGGGAAGCCCTACGCCGCTGGTTTGCTGGACAAATCCGGCGAAGAAAAGTTGCTCGTAACTTTGAATAAATTTGATTGCGTTTTATTTGTAGAAACCGTTTTGGCGATCGCCAGGGGCGTAGCAGTACAAGATTACGACTATCAAAATTTTGTAAATCGCATAGAAGAACAGCGGTATTTAAACGGTAAAATGAACGGTTATTGCAGCAGATTGCACTATTTTTCCGACTGGATTAACGACAATCAAAAACGGCAAACTGTGGAAAATATCACCGCCGAATTAGGCGGAGTGCCCATGAATAAAACACTAAATTTCATGAGTCAGCACCGCAGCAGTTACCCGCAAATGCTCAAAGACGAAGCAACTTATCAGTGCATAGTCAGCCAAGAAGCAGACTTAGCCAAAACTCCTGTTAATTACATCCCCACAAATCGGATAAAAAGTGTTTATTCTCAGTTAAAACCGGGGGATATTGTAGCGGTAGCCACCGATGTTAAAGGATTGGATGTCACCCACACAGGTTTAGTCTACCGCAATGCCGACGGCAATATGGGTTTAATTCACGCTTCGCCGGCTGGGGAGGTAACAGTTGCTTACGACTTACAGAGATATATTAGCAGAGTCGAAAGTGCGATCGGCATAGTAGTCGCTAGGGCGAAAACACCTAATTAAATTAGTTTGTACTCCTAGGTTGCATCAGCTTGCATTATTTTAGCTGCCAATTCACAATTTCTGTACTGATATCAAATCCGGTAGCATCGTCCTGTATTCATCTCTGTATTCTCTCCCTCTGCGTTCTCTGCGCCCTCTGCGGTTAAATCATTCCGATGCAACCGGAAACGATATGACGCACCCTACCAAGTAGAGAAACCGGGTTTTTTGCCGAATTTGCGGATGGCAACCCGTCTTTTTGTAAAAAAACCCGGTTTCTGGGCCCCCATGCGTCAGCCTCAAATCAATTGACAATTTCGCTGCGAGATACCTTACTCTTTCTAGCAGGATTTGGCGTTAATTCCGGCGGCGAAACTTGAACACTTCCCCACTCATTCAAAAAGCTTTTCAGCAAAACCTCTTGCTGAGTGCGAAATGTCTCGACATTGGCCCCTCCATTCATAATCACAAACCACACAGTTTCTTGTTTTTGAGTTGGCAGGGCTCCGCCCAAAGCGCTAACATTATCCAAGGTGCCAGATTTGACTACTGCTAATTTTGGAAGCGCCCGTTCTGCCAGTATTCCTTCATCTTTCCCAACTACAGTTAAGACATCAGCAACTGTCATGCTGTAAGGTTCAAGATAGCGTTCTAAAGCTATAAACAACGCGCAAGCAGCCCGGGGAGAAATGAGATTTTCTTCGCTCAATCCCGAACCGTTGACGAGTTGAATTTCTGCGGGAGGAACTCCGGTTGCTGCTGCTGCTTTTTGCGCGACTGTTTTAGCGCCACCGACAGTATCAGCTAGCATATCTGCCATGAGATTGTTGCTGTACTGATTCATTTTTTTGATCAGTTCAGCGAGGGGCAAAGAATAATGTTTGACTAAAGGCTGCACGTCATTGGGAGATGCTGACAAAACTTTTACAGAACCCTCAATTGCTATTTGGGGTTTCGGCGTATTTGGAGGCAGGGTTTGATACTGGGCGGCGGCTTCGCTGGGCCAGATTTGACTGTTCAATCCTTGTTTGAGCAATTCTCCCGATTTGAGGGGATCAAGTTCAAAGTTCATGTAAAACTTATCGACAATTATCAAATTGCCACTGACTCGCTTGATGCCTTTTTGATTTAAGGCGTTACCGAGGGCGATCGCCTCTTCCCAAACAAACAACGGATCTTCGCTTCCGCCCACAATTAAATCGCCTTTTAATACGCCGTTTTCAATTTTTCCCGTTGTACCAATTAAGGTAATAAATTGATGTTCCGGCCCGAATTGTTGCAGCGCTACGAGAGATGTTGCTACTTTGGTAATAGAAGCGGCTGACAGAGGAACGGTACCTTGATGATTGGCTAGCAAAGTATTGCCAGATTGTATCCAGACGCCTTGGTTTTCTTTTGCAAAACCTTGGGCTGCCAACTCGTTGAGATATTGCTGAATTTTGGTATTTGTGGGGGTTTCGGGATTGCTAGCAGAGACTATTAAGGGTAAGGGCTTCGGCTGACTTGGTTTAACCGGCGGCGGGGAAGATTCAGCTACAGGAGAGGGAGAAGATGCAAGTTGAGGTGATTCAGTAGCTGCACATCCGGCAATAATTGTGAGAAGGGCGATCGAACTCGCAGCAGTCAAGTAGCGGTTTTTCAGCATTACTTTAATTTTTTTCATAAAATGTACGATCGTCTGTTCGGCACGCCCGATGGAAAGTTTAGCATTCTTCTCGCGCGTGGGGCGAGCCTCCGGATCTGCATTACCAAACTCCCGAACCGCTAAAATTGCCTATCTTCTTCCTTCTCCATCTTTCTTCGCGCACTTCGCGTCTTCGCGGTTCGTTAAATATATCTCCTTGAAATGCTTCGGAAACCCATCTTCAGCGCCTGGGTCCTTCACCCCAGGCCGATCGCTCTCACAAATTTTCGATAAACTGGTTTATCAAAAAACTGGGTTGAAAACCCCGTCCTTCTAGGACGGCTTTAATTGTAACTTTTCATTACGCCATACTCCGTTTTGTGCTGATTGCGGTAGCATAAGAGTGGAGGTAGAGCCATGCTCGTTTTTGAGTTTAAATCTTACGGAAAATCAAGTCAGTTCAAAGCAGTAGACGAAGCAATTCGTACCGCTCAATTTGTCCGCAATAGCTGTTTGCGCTATTGGATGGACAATCCCAAAAAGAACAAATACGACTTGAATAAATATTGTGCTGTACTGGCAGCTACGTTTCCGTTTGCTGACGAACTCAACTCAATGGCAAGACAATCAAGTGCTGAACGTGCTTGGGCAGCTATCTCCCGATTTTACGAAAACTGCAAGAAGAAGATTCTTGGTAAAAAAGGGTATCCAAAGTTCCAGCGAGACTGTCGCTCGGTAGAGTACAAGTCAACCGGATGGAAGGTTGCAGATGACAGAAAGTCGATAACTTTCACGGATAAAAAAGGAATTGGCAAACTCAAACTCAAAGGCACACGCGACCTGCATTTTTACCAAATCAACCAAATAAAACGGGTTCGATTGGTAAAACGTGCGGATGGTGTGTACGTCCAGTTCTGTATTGATGTTGACCGAAAGGAAAATACAGCGCCGACAGGTAATACTATTGGATTGGATGTCGGGCTAAAAGAATATTACACCGATTCAAACGGAATCAAGGTTGAAAATCCTAGGTTTCTGAGGAAAGGTGAACGTGTTCTCAAACGCAGTCAACGTCGGGTATCTAGAAAAGTCAAAGGTTCAAAGAATAGAGGCAAAGCTCGACAGATTCTTGGTAAGCGCCATCTCAAAATAAGCAGGCAACGTAAAGACCATGCCCTAAAGTTGGCAAGGTGCGTCACTCAGTCCAACGACTTGATAGCCGTGCGTTGATTTGAGAATCAAAAATATGGTGCAGAATCACTGTCTCGCCAAGTCTATTAACGACGCATCTTGGTATCAATTCCGTGTCTGGCTTGAATATTTTGGAAAAGTATTCGAGCGGGTAACGGTTGCGGTAAATCCGCAATATACCAGTCAAGAATGCTCTAGTTGTGGTGAAATCGTCAAAAAAACTCTATCTACTAGAACCCACGCTTGTAAATGTGGGTGCTTGTTAGATAGAGACGAGAACGCAGCTAGAATAATCCTAAGTCGGGGATTGAGTACGGTAGGGCATACCGGAACTCTTGCACTAGATGCAAATAACGCTTCGGGAGAATTGTCCTCTACTTTCGTTGGAGAAATCCAATTAGAGCAAGTCAGCTCGTAGATAGAAGAATCCTCATGCCTTCAGGCCCAGGAGTGTCAACCAGCCATACTCCCTATACTCAGCGGCACCATTTCGCCGTGCATCGTCAGCCCTAATAACATCGGGCCGCCCGCTCGGATCAACTCTCCTGTAAGCGCGCAGCGTTCCTCCTGCTGTGCTGTGGCATTAATGCTAGCTCGAATATCCGATCGAGAAAACATCTGCCGATACTCTCCAGACTTCTGCTGCACGTAATTCCAGAGCAAATCTCGAATCAAAGCTTGATAGCCTTGATTGCCTGCGAGCTCTTTGAGTCTCTCTTTGAGTTCTCTTTCGAGTCGAATGCTGGTCACTTCCATTTCGGTGGTTGAGGTTCTAGGTAGGGTATGCATAATTTTTTCTCCGTGACGGGTGGACATATGTGTAATATCAGTGTAGTATGTTTACAGCTAGATTGAAAGCCTCTTAACCACCTTCTGCCTGCTGTGAAATTTCTCCCCACCTACTCCACCTATCAACTGAAGTGCGATCGCCCCACGGGTCGCTCCGAGTCGTCACGGCACGTCTTTAGCACGGGTTTTGCGACTGTCGCAGCGACCTCGTGGGCGGGCCGGGGCCTAAATAAACACGGTTATAGTGGATTAGGACAAATTGCAGAAATTAATTACAACGAGGTAGACCGGCACGGTCTGCAAGTGGCACAGCCATATCGAGAGACGCGAAGCGGGAGGTACAGCTAAACGACTGTACCAAGACAGGATGAAAATTTGCATGAAAGCAGTTTTTCTAGCCCCCGCTTCTAAGTAAGAGAAGCGGGGGCATTTGATTTGATATTTGAGAAATTCGATCCGCTTGGGGAACTGGGAAAAAACCAGATGTAGCCAATGTAGGCGTTGCACCGAAAATCCCAAATCCCAAATCTAAAATCTAAAATCTAAAATCTAAAATCTAAAATCCAAATGAGGAGGAGCAAGCCGTGACCGTAGTAACTGATGTATTGAGGCAATCTGTGGTGGTATTTTCTCAGAATTACCTACCGATGAGCCGTGTCAACATCAAACGGGCGATCGTACTGTTGGTAACAGGCAAGGCTGAACCTCTTGATTTTAGCATTGGCAACGGCTGGCTGGTGCGATCGCCCAGCACCAGCATCCACGTACCCGAACAAATCCGCTTGACTTTTGGTAACAGGGAACGGGTTTGGAAAGTGCCCCCAGTTAATCGCCGGGAAGTTCTGCGCCGCGACGCTCATTCTTGCCAATACTGCGGTAGCAATCGGCATTTGACGTTGGATCACGTCATGCCCCGATCGAAGGGCGGCCCCCATACTTGGGACAACGTGGTGACTGCTTGCGAACGGTGCAACTCTCGTAAGGGCGATCGAACTCCCATAGAAGCTGGAATGTCTCTGCGAACTAAGCCGAAGGCCCCCATACACCCCACTGTTGCTTTTGCCGAACTGTTTTGGCACGAATATCAAATAGGGGAATAGGGCATGGGGCATGGGGCATGGGGCATGGGGCATGGGGGATTGGTAATTGGTAATTGGTAATAGCTAATAGTTAATAGCTAATTCAGCCCTGTAATTGAAAAGGATTTTAGGTCGGAATAGCAAACTTTTCATTCCTTCCTATCCAATGCCCAATTCCCAATGCCCGATGCCCAATTCCCAATTCCCGATTTTCAATTTTTAACTTTCAATTCCAAATTTAGGGCTGTCAATATGCTGAAGTTGACTTACACTGAAACGGGCTTTAACCTCGAGCGTTTGGCTCAATCTCCCGAACAGTTAGTGGCGCTGCGAGTTGTGCTGGCTATGCGAGTTGGTCAAAGCATCAGCGTCGAACCGAGCACTGCGGCATTTTTGCTGCCCGCGAATTTGCCGGCGCTTTCTCTGTTGGAATCTGAGGCCCGCCGAAACGACAACGATGCGATCGACCTTTGTGTGGCTGATGCTGACTTTGTAGAAGTGACTCTGCGCGGTACGTGGATTTCTGACGCGTCTGAGGGGGCTGACGGCGTGTTTGCGACTGTTTTGGGCGATCGGGCGGAGCTCTTGCTGCTCAAACTCTGGCTCGAAACTCAGGCTGCTGCGGAGGTTGTCGGGGAAGTCGGCGATTAATATCGGATGTGGAAAAAAGAGGAAAGTTCGGCAAGGGATGAGTGTAACGGATGTAACGGATGTCCGTCGGAAGAAGGAAGAAGTCCGAGGGAAGAAGGAAATATTTTCTCCATCTCCCCCTCTCCCCCACTCCCGATTCTCCCACTCTCCCTCTTCCCCTCTCTCCTTATGGCGTATAAATTATGTTGAAGTAAATTCCCTTATCTTGCAGATTGTCGCCTTTATCGCTAATTCTCACCAAAGGAAAAGCGTAATCTACTCGCAGGTTCACCCGCTGTATCGGTTCCCAGATTACCCCCAAACCTAAACCTGCTAAAAATGTCTGATTGGTTAATTTATTAGGATTGTTCGCAACGTTCCATACCGTACCCGCATCCACAAATGGAGCTAATTGTAGTTTGGGATTTCCCGAAGCATCGCGCTGCAAAGTAATCCGATCTTCGATGGAAACTCTGAAGCCGTTATCCCCAGAACGGACATTTTGGCGGTAGCCGCGCAAAGATTGCCCGCCGCCAATTACAAATTGCTGTGAAGGCAATAAACTATTAGCTGACAACTGTAAGTCTGCCTGCAAAATTAATAAATGTTTGTCATTCAATCGCTGTACTCGCTGCAATTGACCCAACCAGCTAAAAAATTGTCCGTCGGGATCGGAACCTTCGTATTGAGTAGCATCAAACAAGCTAGTGCCGATCGTAAATTGCGAGCGCACGGCCCAAGCACCCTGCGGGTCGCGCCGAATGTAGTCCTGTCCCAGCTTAATTGCGCTCGTAGTGGTGACACCCTTGGACTCCTCGCGGATGCCAAAAGAAGTCGGTTCGCCAGCGACAAAAGTTCTGCCTGTCTGATAAGTAAAACCGGCAGACAAGGCAAATTCTTCGATCGGCGTTCTCCGCAGCGGCTGGCGGTAACTAACTTCAAATAAATGCGATTTTCCCGAAATATCAAAACTATCAAAAGGTTCTTGTACAATACTGTTGCGGTTCGGTGCCGCCCTCAATTGCAAAGTGCCGTTCATCGCATTTAGCGGCACGCGATAGCTGAAATCAAACACGTCTGAATCGCCGATCGATCGATAATAAGCCGCTGCCAGTTCGTCGCCATTTCCTGTTATATTGCGGTGCCGCAAACTAACTCCCAATCTTTCGGAACCGACACTGGGAGGCGAGTAATTGTCAATGCTGAAACTAGGTTGAAACGGATTAGCTTCCAAGACTCGGACGATCAAAATGCTCTCTGCTTCATTATCCCCCGCCCGCAGACTGGCTTCTACATTGTCAAATAAAGGATCGACTCGCAGCAGCCGGAGTTGGTCTTCCAAGGAAGCTGTGCTTAAAGGCATTCCGGCACCGAGTCGAATCCGGCTACGGATGTAACTTGGATTCAATCTTTTAGTTCCTTCTACCTCAATTCGGGCTAGCTTGCCTTCGATAACTTGAATTTGGACTACCCCTGCGGTGATAGTTTGGGGCGGCAAGACTGCTCTCGAAGTGATGTAGCCACGATTGAGGTAAATTTCGGTAATTTTGTCGGCGATTTGTTTGAGCTGTTCTAGGGTGGTAGAACGGCCTTCTAAGGGGTTGACTAAGGCATTAATTTCGTCTTGGCTTAAAATTGTGCTGCCAACTACTTGAATTTTCTGCACCTCAATTGGTGTATTCGGCAGCGTTGGGGGAACTGGCGACCGGGACGGCGGCGCTACTGTGGGTGGTACTTGGGGAGGTTCTGGGGAAGGCTGGGGGGCAGGTTGCAGAAATCGATCGCGATTTGGATCTGGCTGAGTCGGCGGCGACGGTAACAGCGAATCTGGTACTCGATCGCGGTTGAAGTCGGGCGGGAGGTTTCGCGGTGGCGTCTGCGGGTTCTGGGCTAAAAAATTACAATCTAGCGGGTTCTGACATTGGGGATCTTTGTCAACCCGATTTTTTGCTACGGGCAAGATGCCCGTACCACAATCAATCAAACTGCTTGCGGAACAGGCATCTTGGCTGTTCTCGGCGGGATTCGATGGTGTTTCTGGTTCAGGGTGGGTCTCGATCGCATCGGGAAGCTGATTGAAGTTTGTTGCTGTTTCATCCTGCTTGATTTCCAGTTTTTGCAGTGCTAATACTTGATTGCCCGTATCTGCTGAGTTGTCAGCAGCGACTGGCAACTGAGAAATATCCTTTGTTTGGGATATAGCTTTATTGGCATAAAAGCAAGCCATCGGCAGCGCAGTTAGAAGTGAAATCCCCAACCGAAATAGTGCAATATTTGCATTCGGGCGCATAATTAATAATTTCTCTAAAATAAGTTTGTCTGCGGCTTGACTATGCCAGTTTATCATTTAGTATTAGGCGAAATTTGACCATCAAAATTTCCACCGCCCGCCTTTCAAGATGCCAGAAGTCCGAACTGCCGATCGGTACAAAAATTTTAATTTATTTAGGACGATCGACCAAACAACCCGGAACAGGCAAAAATCATCTGTGGCGCTGCCAAATACCGCGATCGAAACCGAGTTTTTCGTACTTGCTGCACCCCTGATACTATTTGAGATTTGAGATTTGAGATTTGACAATGACTCGCCCAAAAACGGATACCGTGCCCCGAACGCTCATCAGTGTATATCCTAAAATTTTAGACTCCTGTTCCTGCTCCCAGATTCAATGCAGCAAGTAAATCTAAAATCTAAAATCTAAAATCTAAAATCGACTGACTTATGGCTATCCGGGTTTGGGGCACGGGCCTACCGCTGCATTCTTTGCGTGAAGCTGGTGTTGAATTATTTTCTGGTGATAGGTGTTAACTCACTTGCGACTAAGGGCTCTTGGGCTATTTTGCCGAGTTCGACTGAGTTGAGCACTGCTGACCACTGGCTCGCTAAACTGGCATCGCTGGGAGACTCGATACGCAATTGAGCTAGAGTTGCCAGGTACTCGTACCAGAGACTTTGTTGGGCGAAGATGCTGAGCTTGGTGAGAGCGCACGATCGATCCAACTCTGTTTTCACGGTTGGGGGGAGTGCGGTGCGGTTGATCCACCCGGAAACGAGAACATCATCTGTTGTATTTTTTGGGTTGCATTTGATAGTAAAGTACCATTGATAGTTTTTCCCAACTTCCAGGGCTGGCGAGTTGTCGTCGGAGCCGAGGCTGACGCTAACTACACCTGCACGGCTAGTTACCATGCGAAAACTTTTTTTGTATAGTGTTTTGTCCCTTTCGTCTGCTAACTCAAACTGAACTGTTTTGTCGAGGGCTACGGGAAGGTAGTAGAAAAATGTTGGCTTTGCTGATATGGTTTGCCCCATAGTTGATTGGGGAATCAAGGCAGTTAAGGCAGTTGTGGCCGTGGGGCATTCTAAGCCGCGGGTTCCTCCCCCTTCCCGCCTTCCGGGTACTCCGTCCTCCGGCGGTTGAAAGCTATTCCACGCGGCTCCCAATTGCTGGCTGTTCGGTCTGCTTCCGCTCGATTCAGGGGGTTGAGCTGTTTGCCAGTTGAGGGGTAGCTGCGGTGGTGAGGCGCGCTGGACAATGTTTGCGGGGCTTTTGAGAGCCTCTGCTGGTATTAAAAAACTACCGGCGGCAACTGCCTCTAAAGACAGAATTAAGGAAAGAGCACCGATATTTAGAGCAGACTTCAAAGCCATGACGAACCTGCCTTCTGATGAACCTAGGAACTTTATCGCACGGTTTTATTCTATCCAAGGTTTTGACGGATATAGTAATCTGTTGTACTTAATTTATATCTTCAGGCAGATACGATTATTTGTGTCGATCTGCTCAACATAGAATTCTCTGTGGCGTTTGTCAGTGGTAGCTTAGTAGTTATACTTACTTCCATTCACGGCAGCAGGTTGGGTTGAGGTTGTTAAAGCCAACTTTGACAAAGACTAATATTCGGGGTCTTTTAACTCTAGCAAGAGGCTACAACGGGTCTTTTCGTAAAAACACCTGGTTGATGCGTCAGTCCTGGATATCAGGAAACTCGGCAATTTTGCTGGTGAACCTCAAGCGATCGGCTACAAGTTACAAATCAGGTTTTCTGTACAATACCGGCAAGAAATTTAGCATGAATCTCGATTCACCTGTTCTCTCGGACAAACAGCCTTCGGGGCTGCGGATGGTCAGACCCATCGGAGTCTTGGCACTGCACGGCATTGCTTTTTTAGGAAATAGGTTGTTCGCTGTCGATCGCGCCGAAGGGCTGCTATTGGAGATCGATCGAGAAACTGACAACACTACTGTTTTGAATCCTTATCAAACGCCTAAGTTTGCCGGCGCAACTGGGCTAGCTATTTCGGAAGATACTCTCTGGTTTGCGCGGGATGAGGATATTTGTTGCTGTCGGGGCGCAATTCGGGACGGGGCGATCGCTGAACTCAAACCAGAACATTTTGTTTCGCTTTCTTATCCTGCTGACGGCATTGCTGTTTGGAAATCTACGCTTTATGTGACTTGCCAGAGATTAGCCGCGATTCTGGTTTTTGACCTGAAAACTGGTCGGGAAATTACTCGGTTTTACGCTCCCGGTATTGGGGTAGAAAATATCACTGTCCGGGATGAGGAAATTTGGGTTTGCGATAAGACTGAGCAAACTGTTTACTGTTTGGAACGGGGAACTGGGGAGATTAAATTTAGTGTTTTGACTCCCTTTGAGTCGCCTTCGGGTTTGGCTTTCCACAAGGATTCCGAAACTGGGGAGGATGTTCTGTACGTGGCTTATGCCGGGGATGAACTTTACATCCGGGATGACCCGAATTCGGAAGATCCTTTTCAGTTGACGAAGCGCGATCGCACTTTTATTCAGCCTTTGTCTTTTCACTACAATGAAGCTGACCGCTACGCTTTGTCAAACGGTTTTTTGATGGAAATGTCTTATGTGGAGGAACTGTCTCCTCTCGATGAGGTAGAAATCGAAAATTTGGAGTGGCGGATTGCTTTGCCTTCGCAAACTCACCGGCAAAAGGTCAGGAAAATTACGCCGATTGGAATGCCTTTTACTGAGGAAATTCAGGAAGGAGAACGGGTGGCGGTGTTTAAGTTCGATCGGCTGCAGCCTGGGGAACGCCGAATTTTTGGCTGGAAGGCTTTGTTAGAAGTTCGATCGATTAAGTATCAGTTGTCGCCTAGGGATGTCGAAAAGAGTCCGAAGCTGTCGCCGGAGTTTGCAGCTAAGTATTTGGTTGATAATGACAATTTGGCGATGGATACGGAGATTGTGCGATCGGCTGCTGTGGCTGCCATTGGCTCGGAAACTAACATTCTGAGGAAGTTACTGAGCATTCGCAATTTTGTTTACGACCAACTTTCTTACGGAATTAGACCTCACATTGACACTCCGGATATTGTGCTGCGCCGTGGTATCGGTTCCTGCGGCGAATACGTGGGACTGTTGTTAGCTTTGGCTAGGTTAAACGGGATTGCTTGCCGCACGATCGGCCGCTACAAGTGTCCGGCTTTTGGTGACAGAAAAGGTGTGTCGCTGGAGCCAGATTTCAATCACGTTTGGCTGGAATTTTACATTCCGGGTTTTGGCTGGGTGCCGATGGAATCTAATCCTGATGATATTCAAGACAGAGGCCCTTATCCGTTGCGATTTTTTATGGGTTTGGCTTGGTATCACGTAGAAATTGGCAAGGGAATCCGGTTTCAAAGTCTCACGAGCGGCGGTCTTCCTTTAAACAAGGAGGAGGTTTCCGTGGGAAGTCTGGCAATTAATCATGTTAGGTTTACAATTTTGTCAGAGTTGCCAGCAGTTTGAAGGGACTGTTAACAGTTAACAGTTAGCCGTCAAAATTCAACTGTTAATTGTTAACATTTTTCATCTAAAATCGAAAGTAGAAAATGTAAAATCAGAGGAAGAGGGGTTGTGGAATTTTCGATTGCTAATTTTCTCGTTTTAGTGGCCTTTGTACTGCTGGTGACGGTGACTGGCGGTGTCGCTTATTTGACTTCTGTTGAGTGGCGCGATCGCAGGCGGTTAGATAAGGCTAAACGGAAAAAAAAGTAGCTTTTTGCTGTTGACAAATTGCATTTTTTATGATAAGAAACAAGGCGACCAAACCAGGTAGCCTTGTTTTTTGATTTGACGTATTTTCACCGCAGAGGTGCAACGAAAGAGAAAACATAGGTGTAGCGCTTCAAAAAAATCTTATTGAATAGCCTTAATTGACAGATATTTTCTACTTTTTATTTTTCCGCTTCCCTCCACCTGTTTTAGGTGCGATTCCACGCAACAAATCACCTAAAGCATCATTACTTCTGTTATTAAGATCAAAATTATTTTTCCCAAACACCTTTAATAAATTTCTCTGATATTCGTTATGTTCGTAGGGTGAAGAACCTGTGTTCGCAGAAATAAATGCTTTCGCCGTATAACTTTTTTGCAGATGTACCTTGAAAGTATTGTATGTATTAATTACTTGCTCTGTGGCATGACCTAAATCACCGATATTATCTTTTAATTCTACAAAACAGATAACGCGCTTGCTGTCTTTAGCGTAAAACACCATCAGGTCGCACATTTTTTGACCTTTTTCTATTCCCCATAAAAATTGACGCAGCTTACAACCAGGATTTGATTGGTCATCTATGTTAAAAAAAAGTATTGTTTCGCCCGCTAGGGGTTCTACTTTTACTGAAGCTTTACTTTCCTTAAAATAGGTTTGACCTGGAAGTAAACAGGAGGATAAAAGCAAATTTTCAAAAGGCATTAACTGTCTCTCAATCTTGAATTTTCAGTAAATTAGCATAAATGCGAGAAACATCATCAGACACTTGACCAAAAGTTTCCCAATTTATTGTACCTTCTTCACTGATAATGTTTTTGGCTGTTCCATCCTCAAACAAATAGACTGAAACTTTTTCTTGAGAAATAAAAGCATCTGTTCGCTCTAAATAAAACATTTCTTTAATGCTATCTGGATCTTCATGCTTAGCTGCTTGCATGAGATTAGCAAGATGGTCAACAATGTAGGGACTGTGGGTTGTAATTAAGACGTGCAATCCAGCATTGACTAACATTGCCAAAAATTCAGCTATCTCTACTTGAGCCGCTGGATGTAAATTCATTTCTGGCTCATCAATTATCAGTAACTCATTTGGTTCAACTAAATAGCGCAAACAGAGAACTAATGGAGCTAATTCTTTTACCATTGAAGAAACAATAGGCATCTCCAACTTGGTACTTTCTTTAGGTTGAAAAAGTAGTTCTTTTCGCAATTCGGATGATGTTTCAAAACCGACCTTTCCTTGTAAAATCTCTTTTTCTAAAAAATCAGCTAACTTCACATATTCCTCTACCAAAGGATTCTTTTTTATTTCCTCTTCTCTGTCTTTTTTTCTAGAACTCCATATAATCATCTCCAACAAACGCTTTACTGGTTCAACCAAAGGCGTTTTTCTTCGTTCAAATTCTGATTTATCTGTTTCTTTTAAAAGTTCTTCGCTTCTAACTTCTCGAAGTTGAAAAGAGCTAAATGGAAAAGTTAGAAAAGTAGTCCTTTCCGTAGGGAATATATGTATATAAGCATAAAATGATTGGTGGATCATCTGAAAAATTTCCTGAATTACGAATTGCTTAATCGCTTTTTTAGGCAGCTTAGTCAATATTTGTCCATTTGAATAAAAATATAATATTCCTTCGTCGGATTCTTTCATGGCATTAAGTAAACCTAAAGAAATTTCACTTTCTACAGAAGCTGATTTTATCCTTTTCAACAACTCTGCTTTTGTTTCTGCTAAATTTAAATCTACTTGCAAGTTATCAAAATCTGCTCGTTCTGTAGCCATAAAAGAGGGCATCCAGTTTCGAGCCAAACGAGCCACATCATTAATATAAATTTCCGCACAGTCATTAGCAAATTTAATCATATCAATTTGTGCATTACCTTCATCAAAAAGTTGCTGAAGTGCGCTATCTATGATTGGATATGTCTGTTTGGTTTTACCGTCAAGATAAGCTTTTAAGTAATTTCCGTATCCCTGCTGTCCGAGGATCGCTGATAAAGTGTATGCAGCCCATGTTTTCCCCTCACCATTACGACCAATAAAAACAGTCAAAGGCTTTAAATCAATTTCTGCTTTTTCAACAACACCTAAGTTTCTAATTTCTAATTTCATTAAAAAATGTCCTGTTGATAAACTATCAGATAGAGAGGAACCTGAAACCGTTAGTTGTATAGATTTTTCATTCCTCAACCCATTATACCTGGATTGGTAATTCCAGTTCAATATTAATAGAAAGTAGAGCGGCGACGCGATCGCGCCGCATTTCCCAACATCAGCTCTAAGTCCACTGTCGGAAAAATGTATTTTCTTGCCAAGCGGCGGCGGTGCGTTTTTCAAGTGCTGCCATTTCTGTTGTGTTCAGCGGTTTGAATGCTTGGGCGACTTTGAAGTTTTCTTCTAATTGCTTTACTGAGTCGGCGGCGATGACGCAGCAGTGCACGCCGGGAAGTGAAAGCGTGTAGCCCATTGCTTGGTGCATTCCATCTAAAACACCGTTCTCAAATAATTTGCCGTAAGCTGGTATTTTCATGGCTATGACGCCAATATTTTTGGCTTTGGCAACTGGTAAAGCGCTGGTAACAAAGGAGCGCGGGTGATGTTTTTCGGCGGCGTTGAGGGAGATTAATGTTGTGTCGAAAGGATAGCGATCCAAGCCTGCGGCAATGATGGCTGGTTCGTGGTGTCCGGTGATGCCGGAAAAACGAATTATTTTTTGCTGTTTGGCTTCTTCTATCGCCTTTATTGCTCCTTTGGCACTGAAAATTTGGTCTAATTCTGTTTGGAATGAGACGTGGTGGAGTTGCCACAAGTCTAGTCGATCGGTTTTCAATCTTTTGAGCGATTGTTCTAAGTCTCTCCACGCGCCATCTCTGTCTCTGGCGGAGGTTTTTGTGGCTAGGAATATGCGCGATCGATATTTGGGCAAAACTTTGCCTAAGTTTTCTTCGCTGGGCCCGTACTCGGCCGCCGTGTCAAAATAGCGAATGCCTAGTTCGATCGCGCGTTCAATTTGTACCGCCGCTTCTGCTTCTCTGCCCTTCTGCGACAGCGGTGTTTGTCCGCCTCCCCCCAAACCGAAAATCGGCACTTTCACGCCGGTGTTGCCTAACAGTCGTTCTGGCATTTTTACTGTGGCGGCCGCCTGGTTATTGGGTGCGGCTGCGATTTCCCGATCCTGCGGTTCGATCGCCTTAGCACCTGCAATGCCGCTGGCAACAGCTATACTGCTCAATATAAAATTGCGGCGAGTCTTTTTGCGGGTCATTGTTTCCGTCTCCTCAGAATGTTTGAGTAGAATTTAACCTGAAAGTTAAATGAAGTCATCAGTCATTAGTCATTAGTCATTAGTCATTAGTCATTAGTCATTAGTCATTAGTCATTAGTCATTAGTCATTAGTCATT
>NZ_JAUBPT010000108.1:0-27327 GCF_036700905.1 Microcoleus sp. S13_C3
CTGAGGGATAACCGCTCCCATGCTCCCGATGAAGTAAGAAGCAAATGTCTAGACTTGTCTAGTATTTGTGTAGCAGAACTACATAAGATTGATACAAAGTCGACAAGACAGACATCTAGGACTGCTATATCCTGAAAATACAACGGGGATTAAAATCCTCCGAGTCGCTTCCCTCTCACCACGCTTTGTGTCTGAGTTTCACGCATCCCGTGAGGTTTGGATGAAACTGATACAGCAGATTCCAGGCAAATAGAGTACACCTTAATCCCAAGCACTTACCAAAATGGTTGACAAACCCTTGCAACCGTACTCCATAAACCTGGAAATTGCTGTGGCAATTTATTGAGGATTTAAGTAAGTCGGCGCTTTAAAACGCAACTATGTAAACGATGTAAAGTGTCCAAATGCTCTCTACTGGCTGACTTAAGCCTATTTACATACTGTTACATTATTCGGTTTAATCCCGCCTACCTACTTATGCAACTATCCCAGGAATAGGGGCAACACTCACCATCAAAAATTCGTTCTTTTAATGTTTGATTAGTTTTGATGGTAACACAACCGATGGAGCTCGTCACGCGAAGCAGTTACTCCCTAAAAGTCCTAAGTAGTCCAGAGAATCAGCGATTAAGATTTACTCCCTATCAGCGCCCGGATAGCATTGTAATCAGCCGCCTCAGCTTTCCAGCAAGTTTTCTTGAATCGTAGCGGCACTTAGCTTCTACCAAGATTTTTTCCATCAGCTCGGATGAAGCTTCTGCTTGCAGCCAGGCAGCTTCTAAAAATACTTCTACGGTCACTCCTTTTTCTTTGCAAAATCTCGTCAAATTAGCATCTATTTCGGCATCTAAAACAACAGCAGAATGGCGGCGAGTTGGCGGAATTTTTGCGAGTTCGGCTTTTAATTCCTCTAAGGTTGAATTGTCACCCGTGGTTTCTTTTGAAGGTTCCTTCGCCGGAGTTGAACGTTGGGTAATTTGTTCGCTCTCCTGTTTGGGGGCGATTAAAGTATCTTCTCGGCTTGGAACAACTGTTCGCTTGCGGTTGGAGCGAATTTGGTCGAGGATGCTGTCACTCATTGTACTTTTTGTTGTAAAAGAGACTCGATTTTGGCGAGCAGAATTTCAAAGGGGTATTCTAAGTCGGGATGTCCTAATTCGCTGAGAGTTTGGCGTTTGTTAATGGCTTTTTTGTACTGTTCGGATTCTCGGATTGAAGGGAGAATTAATTCGTTTTCAACTTCGTCTTTCATTCCTTCTACGGCTAGGCGGCTCTCTAGGGTTTGAGTGTTGCCAATCCAGCGGTCGCGGAAGGGCAGCACTCCTAGTACGGTAGCGTTGGTTGCTTTGACATCTCTCATGGAGTTGAGCAAGTCGAGTGTCCGCACTAGGGAACCGTAGCCTTTGACGGAGGCTTCGGCGGGTACGATTACGGTGTCGGCGGCACCGATTGCGGTTAGGCAAATCTGCGAGCGCTGCGGGGGTGCGTCAATGATACAAAATTTGAAGGCTTCGGCAACTGGTTCGAGGCGGCGCAGCAACAGGGTAGCGCCGACGCCGCTGCTGGATAGGTAGTCGGCGGCGGCGTCAAGCCCGTCGTCGGAGGGAATTAGAAACAAGTTGTCGCTACCTTCGACTGGATAGATGCCGTCTTCGATGGGCACGGATTTTTTGAGAACTTCCAGCAAGGTGGGCTGGTTGGGTTGCAGTTCTAGCCCCAGGTAGGTGGTCAGGTTGTGTTGGGGGTCGGCGTCGATAGCCAGTGTGGGATAGCCCCGGCTCGCTAGGAGGCGGCTCAGGAATAGAGATGCGGTTGTCTTGCCCTGCCCCCCGGACAGGGACGCGATGGCGACTGCAATCATGGCTTTAGGGACATGGGATGGGGTTTTCTATATATATCGTCCTCTAAAAAACGAAAATAGTCAATATCTAAATTACTAAAAAGCTAATTTTAGTAATCTTCATTTTAAATAAAAAGCTAAAAAGCTAAATTTAGTAAATTATTAATGTAACTTCTTAAAATGAGCAAGTGAGCGGAGATGAGCTCGCGCCGAGACCACCCAATTTTCCTCCACAGACTCTATAGATGCGTGTTTAAAAGGCGCGGCGCGTGTTTCTTTTATGCTCCGTGCGTGTTTAAAAGGCGCGGTGCGTGTTTCTTTATAGTTAACGGCGGCCTGCATTCACGCACTCTTGTGTCAAGAGTGAATGCAGGTCAATCAATGCAGATAACGGCATTGGGGCAGTGCTGTTCGATGAGGGGGCGGACAACGCTCCATTCGCCCCGTCCCCCAGACCATCCAAGCTTGTAGGGAAGGAAAGGAGTTAGTTCCAATTCCAGGGATTTGTGGTGGAGTTTAGATAAACAGAGCGCCAAGGCATCGTAATCGGTATAGCGTTTCTTACTGCCGTGAAGGTTTTGACCCGCCATACTGCACACCCATAACTCAGGAGTGGAGCTAACCCGAACCATTTGGACTTTACCGAGAACAAAACGCTTTCGACCTGCATCGGGGCCGCAGAAGCGCCGATACTCCAACTCAACCACCGGCCACTTCGCTGCAATTGAAGAGCCCAAACCAGTGTGAATCACGCCGGTACAACAAACTTGGTGAGCGATGATGCCCGTTTCGACATCGCGGATGAGTTTGAGCTTCTTTTCTAGTATCATGTGCTATATAATACTAAGTATCGTGGCTGGTGCGATCGACGGATTTGCGTCCAGACAGGGTGTTGGCTCACAGCAATAAACCAGGCTTAATCAATAATGGCTGTTTATTGTAAAGCAATTTGTGCAACAGGTTGTTGCACAAATTGCTCGTTCGGGTAAGATTCCGCAAAACTTCTCATATACAAGAGACATATGAGATGAGAAACCCTTCATCTCTTGTAAAGCTTTTGGCAAGTCGGCCACTAAATTGTCTATAACTTTCGCCACCGCGCATCCACTCCCCGTCCCACACATTTAATCCTTCCCTCATCCCGTTCTTGACGCAAAATGCGACGAATTAAATCCACAGAAACCACCGGACAACGTTGCTGTAACTCTCGCATCGAAAACTCGATGCGGCCAACTCTCAATTGCCTGTAAAACCATTGCCGTTTTCGTTCCTTTTGCTCCTCCAATCACCCCAACCCGCTGCTCAAATTCTCGATAAGATCCTAGTAACATTACGCCTAAAAAATACTCAGACCAAGGTAACAAGCTATGCTTACCCTCATGCCAATTTTGAGAAGATTGGTATAAAGCATCATAATAACTTTCTTTCGTGTGCTCCACAATTTGTTCTAAACTAATAAACTGCCCTACTTCATAACCCGCTTGATACAACAATAACAGGGTCAGCAATCTTGCCATTCGTCCGTTACCATCCAGAAACGGATGAATGCACAAAAAATCGAGAACATAACTAGCAATCAGTAACAATGGTTCAATCTCACCTTCACGGGAAAATAGATTAAATTTCTCATGCAACTCTTCCATAGCCTGAGATGTGGCATAGGCGGCAACAGGAGTAAATCGCACTATTTGTCTACCATCAGTTGTGGTTGCCGTAATTAGATTTTCTGTTGTTTTCCAACAGCCACCTAAACCGACGCTAAATTGATATAAATCGCGATGAAACTGCAAAACAATATTCGGAGTAAATGGAATATAACCATAGCTAGCGTGAATTGTATTCAGTACATTCCGATAGCCCGCGATTTCCTGTTCCGAACGATCCCTTGGTGCTGTGCGTTCCGTTACTAAGAAAGCGAATTCGCGCCAGAGGAACGGTAATTCCTTCAATGCGGTTAGAAGATTCGGTACTTTGAATAATCGCAGTTTGCCGCAAAGTTTCTAGCACTTGTGGCGCTTGTTGCTTGTATAACTCCTGCTTGCCTTTGTACTCCCCAATTAAGCGAATTGTCTGAAGCAGTTTTTGGGTAATCGGTTGCTGGGTTAAAAACGTCTGTTCAAAAGATTTCATTGATTAAAAGCACCACTGTAAAGGCTCTTGAGCCACTGATGTCTATTATATAAGTATTTTTAATATAGGTACTACCCTGGTCACAGTACCTATATTAAAGGTATTGTACCCGATCGCATTTGTACTGTTTTGTGCGTCAAAGGTCGCCAACTTCCCACCGGGACTATAGTACCAATACCCTGGAATAAGGGGCTAAATGCCCAAATTAACGAACGCTATTTTCCTCCACAGACTCTATAGATGCGTGTTCAAAAGGCGCGGCGCGTGTTCAAAAGGCGCGGCGCGTGTTCAAAAGGCGCGGCGCGTGTTCAAAAGGCGCGGCGCGTGTTTAAAAGGCGCGGCGCGTGTTTAAAAGGCGCGGCGCGTGTTCAAAAGGCGCGGCGCGTGTTTTATAGCGAGAAAACAACATAATATGACGCGCGGCCTTGACCCTCTAATTTCAACTGGTTGGCATCAGTCAACTTCCGCAGCAGGCGACTAGCTTGGTCTTCGCTGATACGACAAAGTTCCACAGCTTCTTTTCTGGTAATTCTGCCGTGAGTCCTTACATATTGAAGCACCATTTGCTCTTGCTGAATGGGTTCAAAGCCAGCTTGCCGAACGTAATCAGCGGATTGTCCCAGTTCTCGGTAAACTAAGGGGCTAAGGGTGTAGGTGCGTCCTTTTTTGACGCCACGCGCTTCTACCAAACCAGCTTCAACTAATCGTTCTAACACGCTGCGGGCGATCGCTTCATCTCGCTGAATGGCACGGGCGAGAGTAGCCGTGTCTAACCGCCTCTCTTGTCGCAATTGTCCTAAAGCGATTAAAGAGTCAACGGGGAGTGGGCTTTGACGGCGATTTTCCTCTTCAATCACTACGCGCAACAGTCCTAAGTCGGCTTCCCCCCCTGGCAGTCTGACGGCAACTGAATGAGAGTTTGTGCCTCGATAATCAGGGGCGGATCTTCCGTAGCGCAATAACCCCTGATAAATTAAATCTACACCGCGCCCAGTTCGTTCGGCGAGTCCGATGCGTTTAATGGCATCGGCTAGAAAGGGGTTTCTCGGTCGGGGTTCTACGACTAGCAAGTTATCCAAACTGACACCTTCAACAAAACCCCCTGGGTTGCTGATGGTAATTCCGTAATCTTCCCAGCGGATGTGAACGGCTCCCAATTTAGTGTAATCTCGGTGGATGAGGGAGTTGACTGAGGCTTCGCGAAAGGCGCGGCGATCGTAGTTGGGAACGGGGACGCGAAATAAACCGATTTGCACTTCATCTTCTTCGACACGCACCTCGAACTGTTCCATGACTCGCTCAAACAGTTTTAGTAGGGGGGTGCGGTAAAAATCATTGACTCGCACTTGGGTGCCTTCGAGGACTTGAAAGGCGACTTCGTGGGTGGGTAAGTGTTCGCGGAGGGCGCTTTCTCGTCCTAAAATCAGCAGTCCGGTGACGGTGGGGAAGCGAATTCCATCCGTAGAACGCACGAATCCTAAAGCGCCGTCTAGTTCTTCATCAGTTAAGGATAGCAGAGTACGATCGCCACCATATCGCTCTATTAATTGTCGCAGGCGTTCGCGTTCCAGGGGGTCGAAGTCGGTGACAGACGATCCGGTGACGGGTAATGAGGAGTAATCGAGAACGCCTAAGTCTGACTGGCGAGTGGCAAATTCATAGGGATAAAAGGGGACGCATTGGGGTGTTCCGTCTACTTGCAGGCGGCGGCGTTGTAGGAGTCCGTCAGAGGTGGCGACGATGCGAGCTGATTTGGGGACTTCTATGCAGGCAATGGTTTGACCTGCTTCTAGCAACGCTGTAACGCGCACGCTGACTGGGGGGTTGGTGCGGTTGCCAATCATGGCTGCCAAGGTGGACAGGTTTTGGTGTTGGGGGTGCAAACCTGTTATTTGACCGTCATCTTCAACGCCGAGGTAAATGGAGCCACCGTCTGTATTGGCAAGGCAGACGACGGTTTCAATCAGGTCTTTGTCTGGCAGGCGAGTGCGATCGCTTTTAAACTCGACGGTGAGGGATTCTTGTTCGGGAATCGTGCGATTCATTTAACAATATAAAATAGGGGCGACCTGACGGTATTTACAATACTATGGCAAAATTGGGTCTAAAGCCCCGTCCTTATAGGACGGCTTCCTCCTAACTGTATAAAACAGATAAGCTGTTAGTCATTTAAATTTATTGCTTCAACCCCTTACAGTATGGGGTGTGGCCCACAAATAGTGCAGTTTGAATGTCGAACAGCTTACAGTTAGAAACAGAGGAAATACTTCGTCTAAATACATCGCAACAAGTACACCAAGATTATACGGCACAATTACTCTGGTCCAATTGCCATTAAAATTCATATCAGCAACAAAAAAGGACGGCATCTCTCCACCGCACGAGCCATTGAACTACTTACCGAATACGGAATGGATACGCCAATAGAGTTTATTCGTAAGCCCTAATGATGCTACACTAACCGAAAAAATTACTTTTTATCCGTAAACCCGGCCTGCAAAAACTACTTTCGGAAGCAAGAAATGCCTATCCCAAAATTCACAGAAAACACGATTCGCTACAACACCACTCCTAAATCCTTGGAACGTGGCGAAGCCTGCTATCTGAATCGTACTATTGATGCTATCACCTTGCGTGGCAACATCCTTCAAGCCAAGGTAGAGGGCAGCGAAGCTCAATCTTACCGTGTCAGACTCAGCTTTGAAAATCAAGGCTTTACCGAAGTCACTTGTACCTGCGCCTACAGTATGGATGGCTGGTGCAAACACGTTGTCGCCACCTTATTAGTTTGTCTGCGCCAGCAACAAAAAATCGCAGAATGCCCTACGTTAGAACACCTATTAAATCGCCTCAACCATCAACAAACTCAACTCCTGCTGCAAAACTTAGTCGCAGAACAACCTGAACTAATCGATCGCATAGATAGCCACATCACCCGTATCGCAGGCACTACCCCCTCTGAACAACCCTCCAAAGTATCCTCTGAACAACCCTCCAAAGTATCCTCTGAACAACCCTCCAAAGTACCCTCTGAACAACCCTCCAAAGTACCTTCAACAACCAGTATTAATACAACTCCTTACCGGACACAAGTGCGTCAAATTTTGCGTGACGGAGTGCGCTATATAGAAGATGGGTGCGAAGAAGATACGGTCACCTCAGATATTCTGGACTTAATTGCAGAAGCGCAGGAATTCAGTCAAAATGATGATGCCAACAATGCTCTTGCCATCTTGCAAAGCATTACCGAAACCTGCATAAAAAATTGGGATGATGTTGCTGAATACGGCATAGATGGTGATGAAATTGTTATGGCACTTGATGAAGCATGGACAGAAGCTATCCTCTGTGCCGAATTTACTGAAAAAAAACAGATAGAACTTCAAGAAAATCTCATAAATTGGCAGGATGAATGGGATGCCAATTTTGGTATGAGCTTGGAAGCATTGAGGCAAGGTTGGGACTATCCGCCACTACAACTTGTTTTGCAGGGAAATATTTCAGAGCGAGGAGCATGGGAAGGAGAAGCACCGGATTATGCCGACGCTCTGGCTCTCATTCGCCTCCAAATTCTCGATCGCCAAAAACGGCATAAAGAATACTTGTATTTGGCAGAAGCAGAAGGAGAGACTCAACAATATTTAGTGATGTTGGCTAGTTTGGGGCAAATTTCAGAAGCATTGTCTGCTGCCAAAACTCAAATGACATCAGTGGAACAGGCAAAAGCGTTGGCTTTTCAACTATGGAAACAGGGAGCTAAAAATCAAGCACTAGAAGTAGCTCAAATAGGATTTTCCTTGCCGGGACATTACCTGTATGAATTGGCAACTTGGACGACTGAGCTAGCAGAGGAATTGGGCGATTTGGCGAGCGCTCTCAATGCCAAAATTAAAGCATTTGTTGCTCAACCTTCTTTTAAGGACTACCGCAAGGTAGAGGAGTTAGCCGGAGAGCAATGGTCAACTATAAAAGTTGAGCTTTTAACTAACCTACGCTCCCAAACTGGATGGGCAACTCACAAGGCAAAAGTAGATATTTTCCTGCATGAAGGGTTCATTGATGAAGCTATTGAGATAGTCACTGACTTCAGTTCTTATGATTCCAGCATCGTACACCAAGTGATGGAGGCAGCTATCTCCCATCGCCCCGATTGGGTGATAGAAAATGCCTGCCAACGTGCTGAATCAATTGTCGAGCGAGGTAAAGCGGATGCGTATCATTTTGCTGTTGAATGGCTGCACAAAGCTCGTGCTGCTTATCTGCAATCTTATCGGGAATCTGAATGGTCAATTTATTGTGCCTCACTAATACAAACTCATGGTCGCAAACGAAAATTCATGGAATTACTGAAACCGCTTAATTAAGATTAATTCGTAAGCAGGAGCAATGTGAGCAATCGGTACAGTCTCAGAGCGGGTAAAAATCAAGCCCCTTGACACCTAGGATTGCCCATTCATGAGGGTGCATTATTTTTTATGGGCACGCATTAGTCAGGGCTTGCGATCGCAAAACCATTGCTTGCTACTAATCAAAAACAGCCATAACCAACCTCAACAAATATTTGCACTCTCTCCACAAAAAATCAGTAAAGTACAGGAAAATGCAGTAAAGGTACAGGAAAATGCAGGCTCTTGCTGCACATTTTCCGCTAAAAACAGGTAGAGTGCAGAGAGTGCTTTTGCCTGTATCCTCACGCTCTTTTGTACAGCAAATGCCTGATTTTATACGGCACTTGCAGACTTTGAGACTCTACAACAAAAACGCGATTAAGAGCGTTTTTAACAAAATCTGAAGGCGTTGCTGATTTACGGTATGAACGACTCAATGTCAGGGTAAGCTCATCTAATTTGGTATAAATTGTACTTGACAAAAAGACAACTATAGAAAAGGTGGCATTCACGTATGAGCAATTCTATAATGGCTTAAAAGCTAAGTCATCAAGCCGTAAAACTCAATGGATAAAGGATTCCTGCCCGCCCGGCCAACGTCTAAGCCAAAGCAACCACGCTCAGAAGCCCCACCTATTTCCATGCAAGAGTTACAAGGGAGCTTGTCAAGTTATTTTGATGACGTACCCGACCCTCATAGTGAACCGAACCAAACGCCACCTACTGAAAGACATTCTCGTCATTGCCATATTATCTACAATAGCTGGAGGTGAGGGATGGGAAGACATGGAAAATTATGGAATCAGTAAGCAGCAATGGTTGCAAAAATTTTTAGACTTACCCAATGGCATCCCGAGCGATGATACCTTACCCTAGAGTTTTTGAAAAGCTAGACCCGAAAGTTTTAGAACAGAAGTTGACTCAATGGGTTAAACAATTAATGGGGCCAGTTGGCCAACAAGTTATCCCGATTGATGGCAAAAATCTCCGAGGTTCTTATGACCGAAGAACCGGGGTAAATAATTTACATTTAGTGACAGCTTGGGCCAGCGAAAATCGGTTGGTACTTGGACAGGTTAAAGTGGAAAACCATTCCAATGAAATCACAGCTATCCCAGCTCTATTGGAATTAATCGATGTCACCGGAGCGATTATTACGATGGATGCGATGGGTACTCAGACCGAGATTGTGCGGCTCATTCGTCAAAAAAAAGCCGATTATGTCGTTACCCTCAAAAAGAATCATCCAACTCTTTACAAACAAGTCAAGACCTGGTTTGAAACAGCCAGAGCCAACCAATTTGGTGGAATTGAAGTGAGTGAAGATTCCCGAACGGAAAAAGCACATCCGGAGAGTCGAAACTCGAAAAGTTTGGGCGGTTCCAGTGGCGGCACTCGGACGACTTTACAAACAAGAAGACTGGGCAGATATTCAGACTATTGTTATAGTAGAACGTTTCCGTTATCTGTGGAATAAAACCACTCATGAAATACAATTTTACCTAAGTTCCTTACCCGTAGATGCCCAGGTTAATGGTCGCGCTATTCGTCAACATTGGAGCATTGAAAATCAAGAACATTGGATTTTAGATGTCACTTTCAATGAAGATCTCGGTCGCATTCGGTCGTTGAATAGCCCTCGGAACTTGGCTGCTATCAGACGGATGTCCCTGAATGCTGTCAATCAAGAAACTACTCTCAAGCGTAGCTTGCGACAGAAAAGGAAACGCGCTGCAATGAATGATGAATACATGATGCTTCTTCTCAAATCCTTTTGTCAAGACTGATTGAGATGCTCTTACCCTGGACTCAATGTGCAAAAAATGAAACAAGCGAGTCAGTCAATCTTCTGAATTTTCAAGTTATCCATTTTCATAGCCTGATTAAGCAACGCCCCCTAACAGTCGATGGGTTTATGTTGCCAGACGGCAGTTACCGGATGAGCCAGACACAGGCGGCCGAATGTGTTACTTTGAAATTTCAGAACGTCTCACGCATATCCCAACATACCCGATGAATTGCCGGCCGCGCCGTTGCTCCCTTATCAACTGTCACAACACCCGCAAGCCCCAGAAGACTCCTCATCTGAAGAAATCCCCGAATGGTAACCAAGCAATTTTAGATTTTAGATTTGGGATGCTGGGAAAATCTACTTTCTTCGCCTCTGTTACTGGGTAATAGCGGATTTTCCGTTTGGACGCGGTGAGAGCTAGTTGGGGCAACCTCGCGGGACTTTACGGATGACCGTTTTAAGCTTTGAGGCGGCTCTTCTGCGTGCATAAGTGTTAGTATAGCATGGACTAACACTTATGCAAGTAATGAGTATTAAGTCAGTCGCTTACTTTCAAACAAAGTGGGAAGATGGACAGTAAATACATAACTTGCATTAATGCCCATGTCAGACCTTGAAGGGAAAATCATTTCACTCCGAATTTTTATGTCTGAGCCCCTAAGAAATGAGTTCAAGGCCGTCTGTGCAAGGCAGGGAAGGAATATGAGCGAAGTAGTAACAGACTTTGTAAGGAATTATGTAGCAAAACACGGAGTCCTTCCTCCCATGACAGATCGCACCAATGGCTCACCGACAGAAACCACCCCCTCGTCAGCCACCAAAGCCAGGCGGGGCAAGGGAAGTAAAGAAGCTAGTTAATGTAAGCGCGGATGTCTAGTAATGGAGATTCTTGTGACATGACCTCTCGACCAACAAGGATATTGACCACGTATGACCAATCAAAACCCACCGCCCGACCCTGCCGCCCAAGAAACTTCTCACGCTGTAACTGAGCGTTGGCGATGTTACAAAATGCAAGAAAAGTATGGCTGGCGATTGAAACGGATAGAGCCAAAGCAGGGCAGCATCTTTAAGTACGACTGTGTGTTTGAAGGCGACGCTCAATTTCCCGACTACATGGAGGATTAATTTATGCGAAAATACATTGCTTTTAGAGCCGACTGGATGGAGGAAGATGGAGCCGAAAACCGCATCTTAGCTCACACGGGAGCGCTGACAGACATTCTGGCCGAGTATTTCGATTCTTCAGATGCCCCCATACCCCAACCGGGCTATAGACCTTCGGAGTATTGCCAAGTAACAGAAGCCATAGATTCAGAAACACCCGGCTCTAGCACTCATTTCCGGCGTGGTGATTGGGAAGTAGTGCGAGTTGAGCAATATGCACCTATTGGGATTGCCAAATTTGACCTGATTGTCGTCTGCTACTGTCGGTACGCGCCTGTTGAATCCCCTCTGATTTCGATTCGGCGGGGCAAGGGCAGTCCGCAATTGCAAGAGGTCTAGCAGGTGTCTGGCGGGAGAAAACTTTTTGACACCGATCGATAAGCGGAAAGCGCAGAAACCAAACCCCCGTCAGCCGCCAAAGCCAAGCGGGGCAAAGGAAGTAAGGAGAGATAGCAGATGTCTAGTACGTGTCTAGCGCTGACAAAATTTGGCACTCCCCTCAAATCCGACAGATAAGCTGAAAGCTTTAACTGACAAAGGTTTTAGGTACGGCCCTGGCGTTTCAAACTTTCCGAGTTCAAAGACCCTCAAACGCTTGCACAGAAGTTGCTGGGGCATTTCAAACTTGAGGTCACGAAAAAGGTTGGTTTGACAGGTTGCGCTCTGCTGCTCTCCGTGGGCTATAAGCCTTGCAGCCAGGATATTTTACAGGTTGGTGTCAGCGAGCGGGGTGCGAGAAACCAAGAAACAAATAAGTGTCTAGTCAATGTCTAGCAAAGGAGAGTAAACCTTAGTGACCGAAGAATCAATTAGGGCCACGCGGGTCGCAGTGCAGATAGGCTCGCTTACAGTCGATGGGTTCATGCTGCCAGATGGGTCGTACCGGATGAGCCAGACACAGGCGGCTGAATGTGTGGGTTTGTCGGAAAGAAACGCCAGCTTTTTTTTCAGTCGTATTCGATATCAGCATTGCCAAGGTGCCGACACTCTAGAAATTGAGCCAAATTCAGGCAAAAGAGGGCAAAGCCGTATCAAGGCTGTTTTTTTAGATGAGGCGATTGACTACTGGGGGTATCAGGCAAGTAAAGGAAATTTGAAAGCTCTTATGTTGCTTGAAGCCATTGGTGAACATGGGATTGCACACATTCCACCTAAAAATATAATTGTTCACTTTCAGAAGCCTGGAAGAAAAACAGCCAAGGAAAGCGGGTATGTAGAGAGGCTTCAGTCGAAACTGAGAGGTGAGCGAGAGGTTCCAACTCCGGTAGGTGGTATTGACCTTCTAACTTCAACAGAGATTATTGAGGTTAAACAAGTAAAGCAATGGAAGTGTGCTGTGGGACAAGTGCTTGTTTATGGTGCTTACTACCCATCCCATCAGAAGCGTATTCATCTATTCGGTAATTGCCATGAATCTTACTTAGGTTTGATTACCAATCACTGTTCAGTTTTTGGGATCACTGTCACATGGGAGTCTTGAAACAGCTTAGACCGCGAAAAGAATGCTCAAAAACACCGAAAACCTTACGCTTGAGAAGGTTATAAGCCCGCGATTTCAGAAATAGCTTTGTCGAGCGAATAAATTGTTCAAAATGTTCAAAGCTGTTTTTGGCTGGAAATTATACGTCTCAAATTTCTTGGTAAACTACCCAATTTACGCCAGAAGCTTTCGACCCCCTAGGAAGGTTTATCTTATGCTGGGCACTACCTTACCCAACTGAGCGAAGGAAACAAACAGGCTTTGAGTCTGGTGTGGGCGATGCTTACCGAATCTCTCGAACGTCTCTTTGACGAAGCTTTCGGCGTCACCCGCACCGAACGAGAGCGCAATGAATTGCTCGGCCAGCGGGTTCAGGAACTAGAGCGGGATATCCGATCTGCGTTTTGGGTTGAGGATGAGATTAGGATACAGCGCGACCACTACGAGTGGCTGCTGCGAGAGTACGGCATCGACCCTTGGGGCATTCCGGGGGCGAATGAAGAGTAAGTTGCTCGCGCAGTCCCAAACCACCAACAAACAGGAGACACCATGATCCGAACCGAAACAATACCCAAAACAGTCACGTTTGACGAGTTCGCAGCCTGGTATCCAGAGAACTCTATTCGCCGCTACGAACTACACCACGGAGTAATTGTTGAAATGCCTCTAGGAACTGGTCGCCATTCCCGCGTTACAGGGTTTACCTGGGACGAAATCAGCGCAGAAATCAGGCGGCTGAAATTGCCTTGCTTTATCCCCGGCGACTGCCTGCTCAAACCCGTCCGCAACGAGGCGGGCTACCTGCCAGACGTAGTTGTCCTAGATGAAGCAGCTCTTGCAAGCGAACCGCGCTGGGATAGGGAATCCATCATCGCGATGGGGTCTTCGGTACGGCTGGCTGTAGAGGTCGTCAGCACGAACTGGCGGGACGATTACCATCTCAAATTCGCCGACTACGAAGAAATGGGCATCCCCGAATACTGGATTGCGGACTACCTCGGTTTGGGCGGCCGCAAGTTCATCGGCAGCCCCAAACAACCCACCCTCTCGGTTTGCCAATTGGTAGATGGGGAGTACCAGGTCAAACAGTTTCGGGGGGATGACACAGTTGAGTCGCTGGCTTTCCCGGAATTGAACTTGACTGCCGAGCTGATTTTTCGGGCCGGCTTGCCTAAGAGCGAGCCGAGCTAGAAGGACTGAGGGCGATCTGGCGCTGCTGTTGTCCCAATTTTTTACCGCTCGCCCGCCGCACACGCGCCACAGCACAGAACGCAGTAGAATCGTTTTAGTCAAAAAAAACGCTACACCTTAAAAGAGGGGCAGCGACAAAAAATCAAAATTAATTATTAATTCAATAATAGCTTATTTTGTCAACCCTTAGTTGACAGCTAAGAACAGACAAAAAGCTATTGTCAAAGCCTCTCTTCTATATATGGTGTAGCGGGTCAACCTACCAGGGAGAATCCCGCTATGGATACCATTCCACACAATTACGACCCGAATAGTCAAGTATCGTTTTCTCGGAAAATCGACTGCGAGCTTGGAAAGCAACAGCCTTCAAAGCCTGACTGTGACTCAATTATCGCAGAATCTCCTCTAAATACGCAAACAAACCGTGGATTGTCTGCTGTCACCTTTGAAGCGATCGGGGGTGCGGTGTAATGGTTTACTCGCAATCATTCCCTCAGCAGATCGACCGCGAACAAGTGCGACAGCAGCTAGCAGCCTTGGGTTACAAAGCCGGCGACACAGTTTACCTGCGAGCCTTCTACCCCAGTTCAGATCCCCGCAAAGCTGGGGATGCTGGCAGGAAAGCAGAAGCAACCAACCTCGACCAATTGATTGAACGCGCCACCGAATTTCAAACCGAGGGACGCGGCGTGTACTTGGTGGTCAACGGCGGCGGACACACAGACAAAGATGTCACCGAAACGCGGGCCGTATTCTACGAGCACGACAACTTAGACAAAGCTGCTCAAATAGACTTGTGGAAAGACTTAGGACTGCCAGAACCCACACTGCAAATCGACACCGGCGGGAAGTCCATACATTCCTACTGGGTATTTGACGAGTTCGTTGCAGTCGAAAAATGGCGATTGCTCCAAACCGAGTTGCTTGAGGAGGCCGACGCCGATCGCTCCTTAAAGAACCCCAGCCGAGTGATGCGCTTAGCTGGAGCGCGGCACTCAAGCGGCAATCAATCCCTGATTGTCAGCAACTCCGGAATGCGCTACACATACGAGGATTTGAGGGCGATCGTCCCGACACCGGAGAAACCGGAACCGACACTTTTTCGGGATCAGTCCACAGTCAAGCCGCTTGCTGCGGGTGACATCCCCGATACTTATGAAGACATCGCTGTACCCGTGCCAGCCAGCGTCCCATTGGAGGAATGCTTGGCAAAAAGCTCTCGCGAGTTGCTATACGGCATCAGTGAGGGGGGAAGGAACGAAGCAGGGGCCAAACTAGCTCGCGATTTAATCGGCACCGCGAACTACCTGCGGGCGATCGGGCAAGCTTTTAACGGCGACCCCCAGCAAATGTTGGAAGATTTCGCGGCTCGGTGCAATCCACCGTTGCCGAAGCACGAAGCCGAGACAATTTGGAAGTCCGCCCTCCAAGGCAGCCCCACACCGGCCTGCAAGCCAGATGGTGTGAAAAATTGCATCAAAGGCTGGTACTGGAACAACCACATTAAAACGAGTCGGCGGTTTGTCGATCGGCAAACCGACAAACCAACACACAAAAACAAGCTTGGAATGAGGGAAGCGGCTCAGATGGCAAGAGAAATCTTGAAGGGCGAGCCAAACGAAGTTTCAGCCAACATCAAGCTTGAGGAAGTCCGGCAGAAAACGAGTTTTAGCGAGTATGCTTGGGAACACAAGATTATCAAGCCACTGAAACGAGACATGGATGCGGAACGATTCAAACTCGAACTGCTAGGCTTGCTTCAAATGGAAGACCCAGTAGAGCGCATCCGACAAATCGCCCTACTAGCGCCCAAGTACAGCATGAGCGCGGGGTCACTCAAAGAAGCGATGGCCGCAATGAAGCAGCGGACAAGCGCGTCCGAGTCACGGCTTTGGAGCTTAAATGAGGTTTTTAGCCTTCAGTCTGAGGGTTTGCGATGGGTGGTTCCCGAACTTCTGCCACGCGGTGAGACGGTGATTCTGAGCGCAAGCCCAAAATGCGGTAAATCCTTAATAGCAGTAGACCTCGCTTTTTGCACGGCTACTGGCGAAGAGAAATTCTTGGGGCAAAACATCGAGGTGGGCAAAGTCCTGTTGGTGTCAGTCGATGAGTCTTTAAATAGCACGCGGTCAAAGCTGCTAAAGCGGGGATTCCGGTTGACGGAAAGCGACAACTTAAAAGTATTACCCCAATGGGATATCACGCAAACAGCAAAACTTGAGGCTTTCTTGGAAGATTACCGCCCGGATGTAGTCATCATTGACAGTCTCAAGCGTATTTGCAAAGGTAGCGCCGTGTCGGAAAACTCAGCAGAATTTTCCGACAATATCTACGCCCTCAAAGAACTGTTAACCCGTTACGATGCCGCTGGCGTTCTAATCCATCACAGCAACAAAAATCACGAGGCTCTAGGCGTTGAAAGATTGCGAGGTTCTAGTGCGATTGCTGGCAGCGTTTGGGGTGTTTGGCAAGTTGACCACATCCCAAAACAAGACCCCCACAACAAGAAAAAAATGATAGTTGACCCCAAGTGTCCGAAGCGAATTTTCTCGTGCTTTCCGAGGGATGCAGAAGGTCAAACACTGGACATTGAGCTAAATCTCGAAAACAATTCTTGGCTTTGTCACGGACTAGCAGGGGAGGACGCCGAAGCAACACAGCAAAGAGGGACGATCCGAGAACGAATCTTGCGGACTCTTGAAAAACACAACAGACCGTTACCCGGCCCTGAAATCATTGAATTAGCTCTGCTAGCCGAACAGCGCGGCTCAGCTTACTCGGAACTAAACCGGATGGTTGGCAAGAAGGTTATTAGTGCGGCACCAGCACCGGGCGATAAACGATACACCCTATATTCTTTGCCCAACTGTCACGCTGAATCTTTGAGCGTAAAATCTCCTCCCCCCCCTCCCCCCCCTATCTCACTGCCAATTGCTATCTATAACTCTGTAAACCATACAGAGCATGGTTTACAAATAGATAGCCAAATAGATAGCACATACATAGCAATAGATAGCACTGTGACAGTTCAATCCGAGGTGCTATCTACTGCAAACCATTGTGAGGAAAAGGTTTCAGAGATAGATAGCAACTTCTCACTGTCACAGGGGAGAGGGGGGGTAAAACAAAATCTGGAACCCGATTCTGTCACAGTATCAACTGCGGAATTGGCACAGGAACAAGAACCTCGATCGACAGTTGATACCAACCAGTCAACAGTGGAGCCTCTTGCCCGTACAGAAATCGAAGTTTCTACCTGCTCCAAGGGGGCGAAAACTGGGGCGGGTGATGTTGAAATTGGGGCGGGTGATGATGAAACTGGGGCGGTTGAGGTGAAAGTGCCGATCGCCCCTAGTCTCCAATTCACCCCCGGCGATCGGGTGAAAGTTTCGGTCCAGTATCCCGGTACTCAGGAATTCAGGGGAAAGCTGGCCACAATAGTTGATGTATATAATGACGGGCGGTGCCGGATTGAGTTCGATAGCGAAATCGAAATATCTGGGTGTCAGCCAACAAAAGCGACCAGCATTAATGGTGACTACTTGGTTTTAGAATCCGCCGCCTCACTACTCAACGAAGACGAACTAGAACTGGTTGAGGAGATGCTTTTGGCGATCTCACAATCAGACGAACTAGTTACCGATGCCGTGAAAAAGAGTCTCGCGGAAACTTGCGACAAAGGTTTAGCTAGCCGAGAAAAAGTTTGGTTCGCATTGACGGCGAGCGAGCGAACTGCGTTCAGAGCGCTGCTAGCTGCCGTCACAAACCCCATCTGAGCCTCTTGCCCCCTCTGCGCCTGAGCCGGAACAGCCGACAGCAGAAGCAGTGGCCTTCGTGAGAGCCAATACCGACGCTGGCTGACATTGAGGGCGACGGCTAATCCCGCACCATCGGATATTCCCAAAAACACTGGCCGCCCTTCGGGCAACTGCCCTTCAGTGGACGACAATCGCCCCCTGAACCGCCCGAACACTGTTATAGCCTTGCGTCGGGAGTCAGGAGTCAGGATTAGGATGCTTAACTATTAAGGGTGGAAGCAATCAATAATGTCCTAAACGCCGGGCGCGACTGCTATATCAGAACACTGTGTTTTCACGCATGGAGCCTGTCGAACCAATTGAACAGGCTGTTGCAGCAGAGGCGAAAGCCTGCATTGCCAAAAGCGCTCGCCCCGGTCGCTCGAAGCCGTTGTAGGATCGCTCGAAGGATCGCGTGTTTCAGAAAACTCAGCCACAACTTTCCTTTACCGATATAAATATATCGCCCAACATTGCTATTGCTACCATCTTTCCCTGCTTTTTCCAGTTCTTCCCAGCTTGCATAAATTTGCATAAATTTGAGTTTTTTGTTGCTAATACCGCCCAAAATCGGGTTAACAATTCAAGCTGAGTTTACACAATTTTACTCAGAAGAACTCAAAAACCACAGCAATAACTCAGAAAAACTCAGAAAAACTCATCGTCGAGCAGTCCCAAAAAGTTAATTTTGAGGTGTTTTCCTGTCCCGGTACGCTTAAGATTTATTTAACAATTTAACAGCAAGTTCTACAATAATATTTTAAGCAAATGTAGAGGCTCAAAAGTGGTAGCATTTATAGCAAGCTGTACTTTCACAATTGAGCAAGTCGAACTAATTGAATAGGCTGTTAAGGTTGCCTAAAAGATTGCCGCCTTGTGATAGCCATTCAGCTATGGCATATCAACCTATCGGACAAAGGTGGTAGCATTTTTTTAGCAAGAGTTGCAGTACAGGGAGCCGAGTTTGATTGAATGCAGTGCTAACGCACTTTTGTATAAGAGAAGTGAAGTGGAAGAGTATTTTTTTCGGGCTGCCAGAATGCTCATGCAGAGTGTTCGCTATCTTCATCTGCTCTGTTGCCTCGCTGATTCAGGTACTAATGCCAGTGATGTTACGACTACTACAAAGGTCAGGTTCTTCTAAGAAGTCATGCCTGCCAGCAATAAGCGCGAGTTGCATTCTCCACACAGAGGGTGCAACTTTTTGTAAGAAGAAATAACACCACAATTGTTACTGAAGGCAATAAAAATCTTTATATTTTAACCCTTATATTTCCTTTTATTTCCTCTTTTTTCCTAATATCTCCTACTTGTCCCTAATATTTCCTAATATTTCCTCCAAAATTCACAAAATTTAATTAATTTAAATTAACTTTCGCTGCTTTTTAATTGATTTTTTGTACTTCGACACCTCTTGAATCCTCCGAATTAGTACGCCAGTCGCATAGCAAGCCATGTCAAATAGACGTACAAAAGTCGAATTTGAGCACTTTTTACCAATTTAGGGTTTTTGCAAGACTGCAATGAGAACAGTTAGAAATTGAAGGCGAGCTCACGCACACTCTGGGAAGCCTTGAGGATAAAGTTTGACTCGCCCGCTGTACGCTTTTGACGCCCGCTGTACGTTCGCTTTTTGAGTCGATATTGAAGCCAAGAGCGAGCTAGTTGGTGTACAGGACAGTCGCCTTTACGATGGATCGTCGCCGGGCACGACACAAGCTAGTTGGTGCAGTTCGGCATTAGCGATGGATGCCCCACGCGCGATCGCGCGGCCAGCTATTCTGTTTGCAAGCGAAGCAGCCGGCTAATGTCGATGATCACGAGGGAATCACTCGTCCGATAGCTAGCAAGAGCGCGATCGCCTTGACACCTAGGATGTCCCATTCATAAAGGTGCATTATTTTTCGTCTACACGCATTAATCAGGGTTTGTGATCACAAAACCATTGCTTGCTACCTATTGAGAATAGTCATAACCAACCTCAACAGGTCAAGACACGAACAGCACAAAAAAGCAGTAATTTGACCGAAAAAGTCAGGCGTTTGCAGGGTATTTTCAGGTAAATACAGGTAAAGTGCAGCCCCTGCACTTTACCTGCACTTGCCTGACTTTATACTGCAAACCCCTGACTTTATACTGCACTTGCCTGACTTTAGCTGACGCAACAATTAGCTATTTTTTAGCCTTTTTAACAACAAGTGAATTGATTAAATAGTCAAGTTGCTGCATCTAAATTGAATTAATAGTCAAGTTGCTGCATCTGAATTGAATTAATAGTCAAGTTGTTGCATCTGGATTGAATTACAGCAAGCGTATCTTTTCGTTTGGTCACTCAACTCAAAACCTGGACGCACCTTTGGGGTATAGCCGAGATACGGGCTTTCCGAGGACATGACGTAAAGTTTTGTAAATATAAGACAAAATGACTTGAAGTAGCAAAGCCTGAAATGTTTAGCAGTAAAAGATGGACGCTTTTTGGGTCTGTACGAGGGCAGAGTAGTAATACTACTCTGCTCTAGCTGACTGAGTGTTGGCAGCTTCTGTAGGCGGAAGGGACATTGAAAAGCGGCATTGTTACAAAACTTTACGTCGTGTCCTCGGAAAGCCCGTATCTCGGCTATACCCCTATCTAGTCCAAACTGTCGGGGAGATAATTTTAGCTGATAGATCATCTAAATAGAAATCGTAAACAGGTTCTCCTGATAATTCACAGCAAAGAGGTTCAATAATTTTAGTGAACGGATTCCAAACTACTGTTACAGTCCGTTTCGTTTTCTTTCTTTGCAACTCACATTGAATATGTACTGTAGGTAGATGGATAATCATTGCACTGTGCAACCAAGCTTCTACACTCATTGCATAACGCTCTTGGATATCTAACAATTTTCGATCTAGCTCTCTATTAGTAGCTTCAATTCGAGCTAATTCTTTGTCTAATTCATCACCAATCAAATTTTTTAACTCAATCTTGTGGCGAATCCCAGAGCTAATCGTGTTGTAATAATCCTTGAGTCTTTCTTCATCCCTAGCTCTTGCTCTTGTTAATTTAGCCTGCCAATTATCTAAAGATTTTCCAATCAATATTCCACTTTGATGTTCGATTAACTTCAACAACTCATCAAAAGGAATAGAAAATGGTGTTTCTTGATTATCCACATCCATTCTGTCAGACTCCCAAAATAAAGCATCCCCAATTTGTACTGGTGTTACTCCTGTTATTTCATTGATAATAAACGAAACTAGACCAATCCTTTTTTCTTCGGCATTCGCTGTGTAAGCCACATTACATAAAATGTAGCGAGTGGTTGATGGTTTAGCATCTACAAAACGAATTAACCCATTTTGAGGTTTGAATCTCTCTGGTATGCTTTTGTCAAATCCCGTAGCTTTTAGATAGCCATCAAATTTTACACCCAAGGCACTAATCTGCCCTTTGACAGCTAATAGTTCAGATAATTTATTTAATACTTCTGAATGATAAGTAACAAAAACACTTTGAGGTACATCAGTGATAGTTGTAAAAGTTACTTCTTCTGGTAGAGAAAGTAACGAGGCTATGTTTTCATTTAACAGCGCATTTAAAACGTGTTCCCCAGCCGGTTCAGCTATTCCGTCATGGAGAGCTACAATTTTTTCTAAAGTAGTAATTATTGGGTCTGATAACATATTTAATCAAATCAATTTTTCAAGCTTCAAAATCTTCGCCAAAAATCTGTTCATCCAGTTCTTGAATTTGCTCATATTGTTTTTGGGCTTTCAACAAATTATCGGCTAATTGCTCAAAGGCTTGATCTAATTCGGGTTTAACTTGATGCTTAAGCCAGATATCCATGACAACTTCACTAAAGTCAAATTCATCATCCACATTGCCTAAAATTGTTTCAATTTCTCCGACTACCAGTTCAAACATATTAATTTTGTCGTGCAGTATCCGCAGAATATACTCTTCGATACTGCCTTTGAGACAGAAGTTAAAAATAAAAACATCCTGGGTTTGTCCGATGCGGTGGATACGACCAATGCGCTGTTCAATTTTCATTGGGTTCCAGGGCAGGTCATAATTAACGATCGCATTAGCAAACTGGATGTTACGTCCTTCTCCCCCTGTTTCCGATGCTAAGAGTACAGAAACATTATCCCGAAATGCGGCTATAGCCTCATCTTTCTGTTTAAGGGACATTCCGCCAGTAAATTCTGCAAAGGGGATATTTGCCGCTTGCAGCGTTTTAGCTAAATAGGTGCTAGTTGCTTTATGGGTTGTGAAAACTAAGGTTTTCTGGCGAGATTTGGAGAGCATCTCTACTAAGGTTTTTGCTTTCTCGACCTGCTTGACTTGGGATGCTCGTGCAGCTAAAGACTTCAGTTCTTCATCGGGTAGGCGGATAGTCAGTTGCTTGAGGGAGTCAGCTAAAGCATTAGGGGATGAACCCGCTCGCATTAGCAAATTAGTACGGGAGAGTCTGTCTAGTTTGTCCTCTGAAGAACGTAGATACTTGCTCAAGTCTTGGTAAAGTTTCTCCTCTCCGGCTGCCGGGGTAACGGTAATTGTGGTGGCGAAGCGTTTGGGCAGTTTGACATCTACTAGGGCGCGGGTATTTCGTACCATAACTTCCCGCATCAGAGTGCGTAACTTTTCGGGATTTTTAGGGACTCGTCCATTCTTGGAATTGACGTATTCTTTTTTAAAAGCGGCTTCTGTTTGTAGCAGTCCCGGTTTGAGGAGGGTTAGCAGATTAAACAGTTCCACAAGGGAGTTCTGCACTGGCGTAGCAGTAAGCATGAGGATAAACCGCTTATTGAGGGCGTTGACCAGTTTCCAGTTGAGGGTACTGCGATTTTTTAGATGGTGTGCCTCATCGACAACAACCAAATCCCAAGTACGACTGGTGACGTGAAGATAATGTTTAGCAGACTTAGCCGTGTTTAATGAAGCGATAATTCGCGGATTATTTGTCCAAAATTCGTCTATCGGTTGTTGTGGGTCACGGTTATCTGTGGTGATAGTAGCGATATTAAATTTGTCACTTAACTCTGATTGCCACTGGGAAACTAGGGATGCCGGAGTTAACACTAGGATGGACTTTACCATCCCCCTAGCTAAGTATTCGGCGATGATTAGTCCCGCTTCAATGGTTTTACCCAATCCGACTTCATCCGCTAGTAATGCCCGTCCACCCATTTGTCTGAGGACTTTTCGGGCTGTTTCAATCTGATACCAGTATTTGTCGATAGCAGTTAATGTGGGTAGGCAAATGAGTTGGTCATAGTCTGCCATTACCGAGAGGTTAAACAGGTCTAAACGCGCTTCGTAGAAGTTAAGCGGGTCGTATTTACCAGCTTTCAGGGCTTCTAAGGCAGTGGAAGGATTGAATTGAAATGTATAGTTTTTTTCCATATTTATAGTTTTTCCTTACTTGGTCTGCTAAACAGACCTGTCCGCTAGCCTAAAAGCTTTGCTAGGTAATAAGTGTAGTCATTATCCTTAGCGTTTGAGGCTAAGAATACGGGCGACCCACGGCTAGAACCCTTTATTGTACAGCAAGCGTTATGATGCTTGGTAGTGATACGGAAGTAGTGGTGAGACATAATCCTTGTCCCATAAGCAATACGGAGGACAGTTTTAGATATAGTCGAGTCTCCGAAACCCTTACTGGCTATATGCTGGACTATTTTTTCAAGGTTTAAGTAAGCGCGCACTCGTTTCAGAAAATGCGTAAAAAATGGCAGGGCTTCCTCGCCCTCGGCGGTGCTGGGCCGTTAAAAAACTGTCCGAAGTATTGATCAACAGGTTTTATCAAACATATTGATTGATTTTATGAACCTAAGCACTTTGTTTAAATTCTAGACAAATTTAAGGTAGCAACAATTAATCCAGTTCAATGTTTGGGATTGGCTGTTTGTGCTGTTGGTTATTTTGTTTGTGACTTCGCTGTTCTTGCTCAATTAATTGTATCCAGATCTCATTCCAACTTGACTGTGGACTGACAACTTCTGCATTTGGCAGCAGCGCGCTCGCATTTCGAGCGAGGTGAGAATCTTCTGCGATTGCTATAATAACGCTATCGAGTTCTTGTAAGAATTGTTTAGGCAGTTGTGAAGCTCGTTCAATTCCTAGGTAAATTGTGGGTGGTGCTGTTGCAGAGTTATCCTGGCTATTTTCCTGTTCAATTAGCAAAATTGAAAGGGCTTCGATTGGGTTACAGGCAATCACAGCTCTCTCAATTTCTCCAGTAGTGGCTACCCAGAAAGCAGCTTCAGATGACAGGGGATGGGTTGTACTAAAGTTGCCTCTTTCATCGAGAACAAAAGCGAACCGGGCTTCCCCGTCAAGCGTCCGTGCCGTAAAGACAGCCTTTTCGGAGCCGGCATACAGCCAAGAATGAGAGTGTAATAAATCAAGCAATTCTAAAGGTAAACTGTACTCGACTGCTAGATGCGATCGCACTCTGACCCACTGAGTTTCATCAGGTTCAGGCAGGATTGACAGTTCTAACTCTAACTCATTTGCTGTTGCAGGAGTAGCAGGTGCGGTTGTTTCTAGCTCAGATTGTGACAACTCTAACTCATTTGCTGTTGCAGGTGCGCTTGCTACTAAATCGGATTGTGACAACTCTAACTCATTTTCCTCTGCCTCACTGGGGGCGATAGCTAAGTGTTGTGGCTGCATTAAAGCTTCAATTAGGGCGTTATCTCGCCCTTTGTCATAGCTAACGCCTCGATACTTTTGCAATCCCGAAAAAGTGTAGGCTCTACCCAACTGAGTGCCACTTAAAGCGACTCCATCTAAATTGTAAGAAATGCCTGTACTAAAGCCAGTTCGAGTCAATCCGACTTGCACCTCTACGGCTTGTTGCTGCAACCGCTCAACGAATTCTGGCATACTTGGGTTGTCTTGGGTGACTTCATCAATTAGGTCTTGCAATTGCACTCTGACGCTCTTGTTTCCCTTGCTTTTTAATTGCCTGTGTTCTCCTGTAGTCTGAGCCCGCTTGTCTGTTTCCCAACTGGGTGTAACAGTTTCCAGGTTGTAGTTCCGTTCGAGTTGGCGAATAGTTTCTTGGCTTTTGTAATAATCCCAGCTATCGTCAACAACACCTCCATCTAGGCAAATGCGACTGGCGACGATGTGGATGTGGTCGTGTTCTGTATCGCTGTGCTTGACAACTGCGTACTGGTTGTTGTCAAATTCCATCGCTTTCATGTAGTTGGCTGCAATCGCCAGCCAGCGTTGGTCATTTTCTTCAGAATCTTCTAGTTTTTCGGTGCTATCGACAGATAAAGTGGCGTGAAAAACTGCTACTTTCAGGTTAGGTCTTAGTTGTCGGGCGATGCCAAATTCAGCAGCCAGTTCTTCAGGAGTTTGTCCACACATAGTACCGCCAATTAGAGCGGCGTCTTTTTTGCCCAGCACGTAGTTCAGACAGCCCCGAAAGCCTGTACCTTTGATTTGTTTGCCAATCATAACCGAAAAGCCGTCAGGTGCACAGAATCGATTGCTCAGGCGGTAAAGCCCAGGCTTGTTAATAATTAGCGTACTGTAGATTTGGCAAGCTTTGCAACCATAGCTTTAATTGCAGCCCCGTTCTCTCGAATGAGTTGCTGTACGTTTTGTAAGAGTCCTGTATTGACAACAACTGGTTCTCTCAATGCCACAGCACTATTGCAAGCTTTAGCAATCTGATTGAGGTTGTTTCCTGCAATTCTAAGTTGGGCATCAATCTTGCATAACATTTGATAGGCTTTTAAGTCAAATGCAGCTAGAGGGCGTGGCATGGCTCTTTTCAAAGCTGCACGGCGCATGAAGTCGCTCATGCTCAAATTGACTTGCTCTGCTCTTGCTTTAATTTGATTGTAGTCTGAGTCCGACAATCTCAGTTCCAGCCGACTCGAAAGTCTCTGATTTTGCTGCTGTTGAGGAAATTTCTTGAGCTTCATAGTCATAAAAATAGTTGAGTTTATGTCATTTTATAAATCTATAACTACTTTCAACTTCACCCCAAAATAGCAAACTAGGGGCGTAAAGTGACCCCCGCCATTTGAGGATAACTGGTTGCGAGCGCTACTCAATAACTGACAATCTATCCATTTGCTTAAAGTGTTTGCTCGACAGGCGAGGGCGTTGTCAGCTCCTTTCTCCCTCTCATTTCTTATAGCTGTATAATATTCCGCTTAATTTGTATTACAGTTAGCTACATTTGTCATTAAAGCTTAAGAAAGTCTTAAACCTGACCAGGCGGCTAGGATTCCGCATTCATGAGGTGCATTGTTTTTATTTAAAAGTAATAAATAAAGCTTTGTACGGACAAAACCATTGCTTGCTACCTATTGAGAATAGTCATAACCAACCTCAACAGGTCAAGACACGAACAGCACAAAAAAGCAGTAATTTGACCGAAAAAGTCAGGCGTTTGCAGGATATTTTCAGGTAAATGCAGGTAAAGTGCACCCCCTGCAAATACCTGCACTTGCCTGACTTTATACTGCACTTGCCTGACTTTATACTGCACTTGCCTGACTTTAGCTGACGCAACAATTAGCTAATTTTTTAGCGTTTTTAACAAAATCCGAATTGATTTAATAGTCAAGTTACAGTATCTAAATTGAATAAAAAATCAACTTAAGCAAGTGTGAGAAAATTGGCAACACAGCAGCCGTTATCTAAATTGAATAAAAAATCAAATAAGGAGTATGAGAAAATTGGCAACAAAGTAGCCGTTATGTCAGCCTTGACAGTCGCGTAAATTGCTGTTGTCGAGCCCGCGCTTTGCAATCGGCTAAACTGTTGGTATGAAGGCAGGTTAAGAGCAGACCCTAATACGGTGTCTTAAGGGCGAGAGCGTCTGTGATCGTTGCAACGCCGATCAAGTAAATCAAATTTCCCCGCCTATCCATTTATAGAAATAGTAATTTCTTATTCGCTATCGATTTACCGGGGAATCAACCAGGAGCGATCGGGCTGCCCAACAAGCCGATCGCTCCTGGTTTCTCCGTGGTCAGCAAGGGAAAATCAAAGAGCGGCAGACCTAGGAAAACTTTCGGCAATATGCGTTTTTATGCGTTTTTATGCGTTTTTATGCGTTTTTATGAGATCGCCCATCACCTTTTAGCTGCTTAAACTCTTCAAATTGCGTCTCGCCAACTATTGCCACAATATCGACCGATGCAAGAAAAACCCGCGTCGATTGCCGCCGCAAAATCCTCCTCAATAGCTGAAGCTACGGCGCCAGATTGGTAGCCGATCGCCTGTTTGATTCTATGAGCTCCGTTGTGGGCGATCGAGCTGTCGCTCAAGCCGATCGCTCGCTACCCAAGTGTGACGGGAGGAATTGACGCCAGTGCTGCTACGAAGTTGTCACAACAACAGGAGCAATGTGAGCAGTCGGCACAATCGAAGAGCGGGTAAAAATCAAGCCCTTTGACACCTAGAATGCCCCATTCATAAGGGTGGGTAGTCCTAAACAAGTAATTAGGACTTACGCATTGACAAAAAATATCATCTATGTATTCTAGACAATGCCATGACTGAATCGGTTTGCCAAAAT
>NZ_JAUBPT010000109.1:0-26976 GCF_036700905.1 Microcoleus sp. S13_C3
TAGAGTTGAATTCCTTGACGGGGTAGATTCATATATCTCTTTTTTTGTCAACTTCTAATACTGTACCGACGCTCTAGACAATAAGTAATGCTTCCCTTCGACTTCGCTCAGTGCAAGGCTGTAGGGTAGTGATTTCTACGAACAGTAATATGTCACTACCCTATCTCACAAAAATCAACGATTCCAATCAGTTTTTTATCCATCCTTCAGCCATTCAATATGACCAACCAGCGCTAAGATTAGCCAATCGACTACGTTGGGATAGATTGAATATTGAACCAGAGCTACAAAGACTTTTTCGCTATTACCGTAACACCTGTTCTCTTGCGGATAGAACCCAGGGATTTGAATCTGCTAAGTCTCCCGAAACTTATGCTGAAATTGGTGAATTGTTAGCCAAGATGTGGTCGATCGATAAACTTACAGAAGTCAAACAACTTAATTATTATAGTCGTGGAGCTTCGCTATAGAGTGGCAGCCTTTTAGCTAACCGTTAACAAATGAACAGTCAGACTTTAGAACTTCTGGGACAAAACAGCCAGCAACAGTATGAAAAACTGACAGCTAAACTTTTGAAAAACGAATATATTGAGCCATATTTAGGTTCAATATTATTCCCTTATTACAGCCACTACTGCGTTATCTCGGTACTCGGCATCAACTACTCTCACTATCAGTTTGGATTTTTTGACAACGGTTGCCGATCGGATCGGTACGATCGAATCGGAATGCTTCTCAAAAGAATCTAAAAGACTAGAAAAATTGACTGTTACAAACGCGATGTAACAGTCAATTGATTCTAAACATCAACTCAACTATTGTACCCTAAATCTATGCAAGTATTTCTCACGGGAACCGAAAGACTTGAGAAAATGAACGAGGAAATGTGGACGCGAATTCACAATATCATGAAGCTCACTGCTACAATTTTAATCGGGAATTATCGCGGTTTTGATCAGTTAGCATTGGCGTTTTTAAATGTTTTGGAATATCCTAACGTTAAAGTTTATGAAGCGGGAAGCGGTATAGGTTTTGGATATCCAATCATTGATGCAGGTCGATATCCACGTCAAGATATCCTAATGAGTCGTAGCTTGCGGGCGCGTAGCGCATCGGCAGATTATATGTTGGCAGTTCATGACGGTCTTAGCTATGGAGTTAAAGCCAATTTAAGACGGATGCCAGCGGAGAAAACGCGAATCATTTACGTTAACATTTGAAATCAATCATGAAACTAAAATCAATCATTTTTGACGAAAAAAATCCTAATCGCGATCGCAGCCTGAAAATCTTTGAGGAAATCCAGAAAGATTTGCTTAAAGAAATCAGAGGCGATCGCACCTATAAAATGCCTCCGAACTACATCAACTGGCATACTTTGAGCGGAATTGTCTCGGTAGCTTTGTCAAGTTGCGGTTCTGAATATGCGAAAGTTGATATTTCGGCATTTATTCATAGCTACCGAACAGCTCTTTGGTTTATCAAAGATGCTCCTATTTATTGCTTGACTGAGCAATTAATTACAGCGTTCGATCGAACCGATGCGCTTGCTAAACCTGGTATCCTTGCAGGCTGGCTACCGTCCTTACCGACTTTTCTCTTAGCCATACCTAAAGGATTTATCCACACACCGGACGGCGGTGAAGTGGATTATCTCACAATCTCTTGTAGCGATTGTGAACATCCTGAGTGGAATTCTGGTAGCTGGCACAACATTCAAATTAAACCGTTTTCGCTAGAACACAATCTATATTTTCAGATTTGCACCGTAGATTCATTAGAAACTGTCTGGACTTCAGGAACTGCGGTCAAAGCTGACGGTAGTTTGATTTACGATGAAAATGAGAGTTTGGGTAAACATACAATATCGATCGATGATAAAGCTTTCCTCCAACGCATCAGAAACTTAGTAATCAATGTGTTGTTGGCTCTGGAATTTTCACCAGATTTATTGATGTCCGTTACTGAATCTGAAATCAAGAGAAAAAATAAAGGATTCCAGCCTATCAATTGCACTTTTTCTAATGTCAGATATCCCCGATGGTTGGGTAAAAAATATCAACCTTTCTCGGTAATATCCGCAGACAAAAAAGCTCATTTCTCTCCGTGTACTCACTGGAGACGAGGACATTGGAGGATGTTAGAATCAGGTGAGGGTAAGCGCTGGCGAGATAGTAAACGGCTTTGGATCGAACCTGTTTTAGTCAATTCTCAATAGCATTAATTAAGCCTTAAAATTAAATTACAATAGATAAAATACTTTTGAGGCTACCATGATAACACCAGGAACTGTCTATAACTGCTTTTCTAAATTGGTATTTGATGGTGATACTTTATTGCTAGATTCTCCAGGTGCAGAACTAAGAGTAAGATTGCGGTGGATAGATTCACCTGAATCTCAAAAAAATGGGCAAACTAGCACCGACCCCGGAATACTTAAACACTGGGAATGGGCACAAAAAGCTAAGACAGCTTTGATGAATTATGTAGCAGGAAAATCAATAATCACGGTTCCGATCGAGAAAGATATATACGATCGCTGGGTATGCGATTGTTACTTTGACAAAATATCGGCAGCAACCAACATACAAATTCAGTTATGCAAAACTGGAATGGCAGTTACTTATATGCCATTTAATCGCTTTGCCTACAATACCCGCGAATTGACTGTACTCAGAGGTGTCATTACAGAAACTGCTGCTGCTAATCGTAAAAAATTAGGGCTTTGGTCAGAGCCTGACCTAATTCTTCCTTACGAGTTCAAAAAGTTAAATCTATCCTGAAAAACAATGCAATTAGCTGAAAAAATTGTTAACTATATGAAAGCCAAAAATTACCAATTGGCTACACGAGCGGGAGAAAAAAACATAATTTATGTGGAAGGGATGAACCCGGACGGAACCCTCAATGCCGATACTCCAAATCATTTCAATGATGCCCGACTGCTTTTAGTTTTTTATGATGGATTGCCCCAGATCGAAGGTGCTTGGGAAGCCACAACCGAACCGGGCTACTACTACACCGACAATCCGATGAACCCTAACGGTGCCGCTAGAATTGCCTTTGGGCAGTATCGAGCTTGGCAAGTCGGCCTTCACGGTTACTCTCACCCGCACGAAGCTCTTATCCAGGTTGCGCCTGTTCGCGTTTACCGAGATTGGAACCGGGACATGATGAGGACTGGGGATGCGATCGATGAAGGTTACTTCGGCATAAATCAGCACCACGGGTACGGCCACCCTAAGAACGACATTTACACCGCCGGAGCTGGATGTTTTGTAGGTCGCGATCCTGACGAACACTTTGATTTTATGGATCGCGTCAAGTCTGACCCACGGTATATTGCTGACCCAAATTTTGTATTTCCAACAACTATCATTCCAGGTGACAAACTCTAATCTATGGAAAAATGAAGCAAGAAACGCTTGATTATGTTGCGGGTTCGATCGGTATTATTGCAACCATCTCAACTTATATTTTTTGGCTAGCATCTCGACAAATTAAGGTTGATTTAGTCTACAAAATTGATAAGTTTTGTCACAACTTTAGCAAAAAACAAGAAAGCGATACGATATCTACTGCGTTTAAGTTACGGCGCTGGCAAGATATGAATAAACTTCGCTGGATAACTTTAGAATGTAGAATGGAGGCTATTGAAAAAAAATTGGATATTGGCTCGTGCAATATAATTGAATCGATCGAAAGACAATTTGACGATGAAGATGAAGACTAAATTACTCTAGAAAACTATGAAGTTTAAAAAACCTACTCAGGATCAATTAGATATTTTGTCAACTATTTTCGGAGGGATCGCAGGCATCGCAGAATTGCTTATCGCTTGTAAACGTGTTAGTAATGAAGACGGTCAGCTTGTTGCTGGGCTTGCATTAATTGTTTGGAGTTTTTTTAGCAATAAACCACCTCGCATTGTTAAGCTCAGAGGATTTCCAAAATTACTAGATGAATTGACGGAGGAATAGTATCACTAAGATTCCTGTCAAAATACCTAATAGAAAAAACAAAACTGCTAACTGATCCATAAATCTCATAGTAAAATCACAACTTAAAATGATTTTACTATGAGATTTACTTTTGGGTCATTATGGATTATTAATTTTATCCGATATAACCTTTGTTGTTCCTACGGCTCCGCCAACCAAACCTATGATTAGTCCAGCAGTAAAAGTGTCTGCTGGATTTGCAGACTTTGTGCGCTTCAATTCTTGACTTGCTTGATGCGCGTCCTCTTTTAATTCTTGCATTACATTGGGGACAACTTCAGCAGTTGTGAGTATGGCTGTTGTCAATGTTCCCGCCAAAAATACTGATTCGCCTGGGGTTGGTTTACGCCTTTTTTCTTCTAGTTTTGTTTGATTGATGTACTACGATGTCGCTACGCGACCCGCAAGCTACGAATTGACCAATAATTGGACTTACCTCTTTTCCAAGTAATCCTTGAATTTAGCAATCAGAGAGGGTGTTCCGTACTTCATTACTATGTACTGAAAACACTTTTTACCTACATCTGAATAACTTCGAGGCTTCCTTCTCCCCTGGGTGAAACCCAAACCAATTTGTATGAGTTTGCTGGCACTTGTATATTTATCGGATAATTCCAAAATGCGCTCAAAAACTGCTGTTTCTGACTCATTGGGCAGTAATCTTGCGAAATCTTCGGCATCCCAGATAACTGGATAATCCTCTCTGGGTAAGGCTTTTGGAATTATCTCGCTTTTGATAAGGTTATCTAAAGCTGATAATTCTTCACTTGAGTTATCTGCTGAATTATCTGGTAAATTATCTGACTTTTGGCTGGCTTGCGATCGGTGTAAATCTATTTGTCGAGCGAGTTCTTCAGTGGTTGATTCTGCTAACCAATAATCCCACGATACTGACTGATTTAATGCCCGATTTAGTTTGTCTATGTCCGATTCTATGTCCGATTCTATGTCCGATTCTATTTCAGGTAGTCTCTCAGATTGTAGTTCCCTTTTTGTGTTGTGCAAGCTAAGGTTTAAATCAGGTTTCTGGTCAACTTCTGAATTACTAATAACTTGATTGTCCGACTCTGAACTAAAGCCATTAAATAACTCATAGACCCATTCAGGGCGTATCCAGTACGGCAAAATAGAAATAGGTAAATCTTTGATGCACTCTCCCTCTTCATCTTTGATGCCCGAAATAGTTCCTTTGAAAAGTGGCTGATATTTGCTGTCCGATCGTAACTGTAGTTTGATAACTCCTGAGTTAACAGATTTACTAAAACCATCACCACCGCCGAAAGCAGCATTAGTATCATTATGAGCAATGAAGATAGGCGCTTCTTTGCCTTTGCGAGGGTCGCCAACAACTTTTCTGGTTAGTTTGCTGGCAGGTTCCGCCGTACCTTCTTCAAAGCCATATTGTGTCATCTCATCAAAGATAGAAGTCAGCCAATCATCCTTCAACGTTCTGACCTTAAATCGATCGTACATAGCGTTAAGTTGTTGACCAACTTCTTCAAAGTTTTGATTTGCGCCATAGCCGGGAACTCCCAACTTAACCAAACTTTTCCAGCATTCATCATAATTTTGATGAAAGTGAGGGTCAGCGATCGAGATGATTTCGTGACCATATAAATAATGCCGGCACAGTGCTAAAAAAGCTGCGAAGTAACTTTTAAAGCTACCCATATCTCCATAAATTAGGATGGGTTTGTGCATCAGTTGTGCAATCCATCCTCCTTCATGCTCCTCAATCAATTTCAACAGCTTCGATCGGGCAGCAGCTATATACTCCGCTCTCTTTTCTTCTACTGTTTTCTCTCTTGCCACACCACCCGGAACACTATCAACAACAGAATCAGAAATAAAATCTGTTTCTGTTTCTGACTGAGAATCAAAAACTGTTTTTGTTTCTGGTATTGGGGGTTGTGAAGTTTTGAGAAGATGCTCAAGAATGGTGGGGTGATCGTGAGCCATGACTCGGACAAAATTCTGCTGAGTCTCCGCTTTGTAGACCTCAACCGAGGCATCAGCCCGAAGTTTCTCTTTGACCACTACCTCCTCAACCAGGACATCGGTGAGTGCGGAGTTAACAGCAGCATCAAGCGCTTGTTGTTTCAGTCGCTGCTCAAATTCCCAAAGCTCTTGCCGTTCGAGCTGCTCCTTTTTTTTCTGGCTGTCCTGCCAGCCAAAATATCCGCAGCCGATCGCAGCAACAGAGCTGGCTTGCCGAACTCCCACCCAGCGATCGAAAGGAAGCGGCATCAATGCCAGCGCCAAAGAGCAAAATGCTCCGAAAAATGACCCGATCGTTACCCTGTTACCCATGACTCATGACTCCTATCCTTTACCCAATCCCCAATACCCAAAATCCAATACCCAAAATCCAATACCTGATGCCCATGCCCGATGCGCGAGATGCGCGCGATTTCCGATCCGATGCCCGATGACTGATGACCGATGACTAATGACTGATGAGTGATGACTGATGAGTGAGGAGTGATGCCAAGACTTAAAATCTCCCTGCTGCTGACTCAAACCAGTACAGCCGTAGCAACAGGGAGGTAAGTGTTATTTACTACCAGCACCAATGATCCACATAGCGACGATGATAAAGATTGCGATCGCCAAACCATGCTGCCAGGTCAGGAGATAATACAAATCCCAGAAGCAGAGAATGCCTCCGATCGCCAAGGTTGCACCGCCTGTCCGCCAGAGTCCGACATAAGCGCGATCGGCTGGCGACATGAAAAACAGACTCAGAGAGCCGATGACGATCGCCACGATTCCTAAGAAAAGATGTGACGGAAAGAGCCGGAATAAATTTGCAATGCCGATGCCGATCGAGAACTTCACTACCAAAAATAGCCAGTTGTTGACATTCTTGAGGTGTTTCAGTTCCGCTGACGGCTTGAAAACCAGTTCTTCTTTAGCTTGCTGTGGTTGTTGTACAGCAGGCTTCTGGTTTTGTGGTAATTGTGGAGTTTGTAAAAACATGGTTGGTGCATTTATTGAAGGTTTTGCCGTAGAGCAGACAACAATTGGCGCAAATCTCGATATTCTGTATTGCGGAAGCTTCAGCAACTACTAAATATCCGTAACGGTTGGGTACTTTGATTCCTGGTTGATGGTCATCTGTCGTTACCCAGCCTGTATTTGTCGTAGCAGCAGCGCCGTTCTTGTAATCGATCGAGCTGACGACTTTGAAAACTTGACCTTTAGAAATAATCAACTTTCACCTCTCATGAATTTAGTAAATCTTGAAAAACCACGATTTATCTGCGAAGCAACACCATTAACTTTGCCTGCCATGTCGCCTGACCAGTTAACCGCTACGTTGATGGAATCCTTCGCTTTGGCTGTTGTTGAGCGTTGTACTGCTGCCGATCGTTGTGTAGCTGAACTTGAAGCTGAAACAAATTGAGGTTGAGAGTAATTGGACTGACTAATTTGGAGGGGAGCAGAAGTGGAACCGCCGAGAGATGGATGGCTCAAACCATGAGTACCGTGTTTCAAACCGTATGAAGCTTGCTTATAGATATTGGTTTCTTCTTCTTTCCATTTTGCTAAATCAGCAGCAAACTCTGGATTTCCTTGCATCTTTAAACTGGCTGCGTCAACTTCGGCAACTTTCTTGGCGAGGGCAGCAATTACCGTGTTGTCCCAGAAAATCTTATCTTGTTCAGTTTCCCCAGTGAATTGTTCTTGGCTTTTCGTAAGTCGATAATCTTGGACTTCTACTGTTGCGCCATATTTGGCACGAGCAACGGCAACATCTATCTGAGCTTTCTTAATTTTCTCAGCGCCTTTATAGCCAGCTTCCATCAGCCAGCCTTGGAACTCACGGAAACAGATTTGTGCGTCAATGAGTAGCTTGAATTTCTCTTTGATTTCGGTGATGTGGTCAAGAAACCATTTTGCTTGGATTGCCCGATCGCCGATCGCAGCCCAGCCTTGGGGAGTGAGTTGGTTCAAGTCAGCAGTTGTGATGCCAAAGACCTCATCCAACAGTTGCTCACCTTCAGCATCAAGAGCGCCACCGACTAGCGTTGTGAGAAGGTAGGTCAAAACATCTTGTTCTTGGTCGAGTAGTTGTTGCATTATTTTCCTCTTAATCTAATTGTGTTGAATCATCAAGATTTAGATTATCGATCCAGATAATTGCATCGGACAAAGCTGATTTTGTGTCGTGAGAAGCACCTTGTTTCAGTCGATCGTACACACACCATTTAACTCTTGTGTTCAACTCAACCGATTTAAGCTGGATTGTTAAGCCTAAATGTTCATATTCTTCAGCATCAGAGTCCGATTCTATAACGCCTCTTCTTTGCAGATTCAGCAAGAGTTTCATGGCTAAGTTGCTGACGGTACGATCGGACAACAAATTCAAGAATTTATCTAACATTATTGCTTACCTCTCCCAATTCTTCATCGTCATACTCCATGAAATCGTTGATCCACTTTTTGGCTGCTAGGAGGGAGTCAGCGGAGTCATAGGTCATGCCTTGGTCAAGAAACCGATACATACCATCGTAGACATACCAGATCCATTGTTCGCTCCAGCGTTCCTCTCCATCAATGTGAAAGCATCGCAAACGGATAATCAATCCACAGTGCTCATATTCGTCAGAGATTGGTGGATCAATCACCCATTCTGTGATTGCACCTTTCAATTTCAGATAAATCAGAAGTTGTTTGGTGAATGACAGGACGATCGAATCGGGCAACAGACTCAGGATTGGTTTGAGATTTTTACGCATTATTCGGGTAAACCATTCGGTGTTAGGTAAGCTGTAATTTTGACCATTTCTCCCGGTTCAGGTTTGGGAAGTTGGCGCTCAACTGCTTTCATTGCCTGAAGAACGCAAATTTCTGCATCACCGTAGAATGTAAAAATTTGGGTTGGGCGACGGCTGCTGAAAACGTAAATGTTGCGAGAAAATTGATTTCTTGCTGGAGCTTTACCAAGTAGCCAATCAAACATCTATTTCTTCCTCAGCTAAAGCTAAAGTATCAACATCATCAGCTAGAAACGCATTAGCCCATTTAACTGCTAGAGCGATCGCATCATTTTCGGTAGTAGCTGTTCCATTTCCAAGGATTTCAGTACCTCTACCATCGCAAACAAACCAATACCAGTACCAGTAATTTAACTTTACACAGGCAACGATTTTAATTTCTAAGTCCAGATAACAGTAAGTTTCGGATACAGCGGATTGATCCGGCTGCCAATTCCGTAACTCATCTTTTTCGTGTAAGATTTCTACGATCGAAGTACCAATCTTTTGAAGAATATTGATTGGAACAAAATTCAAAACTTGCTTAAGCATTTTGATCACCTGGAACGATTGAAAAAGGTACTTTGCCCTGAAGAAATTCGACTGTCCAAACTTGAGCTAGAGCAACAGCCTCATCTCTGGTATCTCCCACCCCAGTCTTTAGAATTACTTGCCCAAAACCGTCATAGATTATCCAATCCCAATATTCGATATCTTCTTTCAGAAATTCTGAATATGTAGAGAAAAACTTGATTTGAATTTGCAACCCTACATAGAAATAGCAACCTGGCAGTAGATGTCGAACATCCTGATTACAATTTTGAAAGATTTTATTACTCAGTTTTCGGGAAACCTGACTAGCTTTCTGCTGAGAAGCCAACAGATTTGGGAAGAATTTCAAGATACGTTCGAGCATTATCTAAAAACCAGAGAGGAAAAGAGCATCAAAATTAAAACAGCCAGAGCTAAGTAAGCGAAGTTAACCAGCCAACAGAGAAGAAATAGCGTGACTTGCATCAGTAAAACTCTGTAAGGATTGGCTTCAAACCATTCTGTCCTACCATCAAATCCGGGAGCGCGGTGAACATTCCAACGCTTAAAGATTTTGTGCATGGTTTTTTCTGTCAGTTTCATGTTCATCGTGAAGACGATCGCCCTAATTTGTAACTTGGCTGCGTACTCTCGTGACAGGAAATAGTGACGTGTTTTTGGTGTTTCACTCAAACCAATTTTCGACAGATAACCGTCTTGGAAAATGTAATTAAACCCAGGGACATAATCACTTTTTCTCTTTGGTTTTGGCTTCTTAGGTTGCCGTTGGTGTTTCAGAATTAGAGTGGATTTAGCGTTTTTGTGTCGCATTTAACTGTTCCTTCAAAATGGCGATCGAATGATTCAACAGTGCGACTCGTTGTTTAGACAATGCTCTATCTCGTGTATAAAGAGTCCGAAGTTCTTGGCTAGCATTAAACCGTGTGTCAAAGTTACTGGAGGTCAACTGTTGCTCAAATTGGGCAACAGTATTTTTATTCTTTTCGAGTTCAGCTTCAATTTCTTCAAGGGACATATCGATCGGTCTTTTAGGTTTTCCCCCTTTCATCAAAAGAACTTGTTGTCCTGCCAGTTTTTCATTGCGTTTGGAGATATGTAATAGCTCTTGCTGCAAGTGCAAACAAAGTTGTGAATCAGTAACCTGTTCGATTTGAGCTTTCAGATTTGTTTTGAGCAATTCGTTCGCGTCCCGTTCGGCTTGAAGTTGCTCATAGCTCATAGTTCCGACTCTTTTAGCCATGATTTACTCTACTGTGTGACGGTTATTGTTGCTGTCAATGCCCACTGAAGGAGCAATCTGATAAACTGTGGTGTTGTGAACTGTTTGACTGCCCTGTACGATCGTCGGTTTCGTTTGTTTGAGAGCTTCTTGATACCCCGTTTGATAGCAAAGTGCAGCGAAACCAACCATTAATGCTGGGATAGCTCTGCTCATCCAGGGATACTCAGATTCTGAATCCTTACTTGTTGGTATTGAATCTGCCGAAAATTGGTCATTCATGGTTAATAATCCTTGCTGTGATTAACAATCGTTGCGATCATATTACTTGCGCGATCAGTTGAGAGTCTTACCCAACCTTCATCTGCCATATCTTGAACATCAATTTCTACTCGCCATTCTGCGATTAAAGTACAGAAAGCAATTTCTGCTGTACTGCCTACTCCAAAAAGTTTCAGGAAATCGAGAATGGCTTGCATATCAGTCGTTATTTCCACCCTTTGTCATCCTTCAGCTTTTTGTATCGGTATTGAATGTTTTGAACTTTCTTGCCCTGCTGGATATTTCCCCACACATTCAGAATTACTGTTGTCAGAAGTATTAACCCGATTTCGTTATTGCCCCCAACAATCAGCAGTGAGATAATCGTCGTCAGATGCAAATGTACATTCATAATCTTGCTGTTCAGTCTCGAAACGGTAACAAACTCCAGGATAAGGACAATGCCTACCACCTACACAATTTGGCGGTATTTCTCGTTCTTTTGGTTGGCAGAGTTGCAGGTTGTCGTCTACTGGTTCCAGAAGTCGAGTTCGATCGCCTAATTCAGACAAATCCAAGTCCTTCACTTGGCAGAGTTCTAAACATTGTTTCTGAGCACTGTAGACGTAAACTCTCTGGTTTGGACTCCAATCATAAACTTTGTCAGAGGTTATAGGAATCATTTAGCAAACTCCTGTCATCCAAACTGAAGGGGCTGAAATTGGATAGGGATTACCAGAAGGTCTAAAAATCGATACTAGCCACTGAATCATTGTCTTTTCCTCTTTCTGTCTTTTTGAACAATTGCAATGTGATGAGGAGAGCAAACTCGCATAAACAACCAAGGCAATGAGTAACTTTTCTCGGTAAGCTGAACGAGCTTGCTCTTCTAGAATTAGCCGCTCGCTGTAAGCTCCAGCTAGTTCTATGCAGGATTCGATTAGCCCCAAAGTCCAGTTATCTGTTTCGGTTGCTGTTTTTTTCCCGGTAAACTTCCACCACGGAGATCTAAAGGAGTCGATCGAATAGATTTAGTGATTGAACCAAAATTCGCTCGAACTTTAGTTGCTCTGTCTTGAAGCTTATCCACTACATTTGCACCCAGGGCAATGCAAAAAGTATCAACTATTTGTTCGGATGCTGCCTCAGCAACATCAGTCATTGCTAAGCTGGCTTCTTGAGTGACCGATCGAATAGCAAGTACCATTCCATTGGTTTCTTCTTGACCGTCGCGGTGTTCGCTATGGTCGATCACACTTTCATCAATTTGATCATTCTGATATTCACTGCTGCCAGTTCGGTTGCTGGCAATTTGTAGCAATGCTTCCGACGGGATAATCATTTCTTCGCGAACAAGTCGGTAATATTCAGTCACTTCGAGAGCATCAGCCTCTAAAACCTGAGAGTTCTGCCAATCTTTCTGACCAAGGGCTTTACGGACATTGGTGATGTCGCTAACTTTGCCCAGACCGAGTTGAGCTTTGAGTTCGATTCTTGAAATACTCATCTGTGTTGATTCCTATGTTTTGTAAGTAATTGCGGGTTTTGTCGATATCTCGATCGCAAAAGAGGAAGATTTCCTCTAGCTGAACCAGACACCATTTTGAGAAATCCGAGAATTTGCGACTATAGAGCGATCGCTCAATTTCTGGGCATTCTTCCTCAAGCAGTGCCAATCTTCGTTTAAAAGTTGCTTCTGCCATTGGCTTATTCGTTTTGTTGGAAATCTTGCCCAGTTCTGCCCTTAACTCCGATCGCGTCCAGAAATTGCGCCTACCCGATTCTTCCGTAACTTGCGCGGTTATTGTGTTTCGGCGTTTCATGTCTTTGTATGAGCTACTTTAGGGATAGCTGGGGCTGTCTTTCAAGTAGCTCACAGCCAGAGAAAAAAATTATCGATTGTCCCGTGGGCTTCCTTTTTCAGTGCCTGGTTCTTCGCCTCGTTCTTCAGCTTTGGGTTTGGGGTAAGTTTTCGTTGCGTCCCAGTACCCGAAAGCTCGTCTCTGATTCCATACCTTCTCGGCTGCTTCCTGAGCCGTTTTTCCGAAACCTTTCACAATGCAGTTGCGGTTGAACGAACGTTCAACCACAACTAGATGCTGTGGCTGTAGTAACATAATGCTGTCTCCTAGTGCCGTGTGGCGGCATTGGTGGAAAGTCTGGTGAGCGTGCTTCAACACGTTTACCAGGCGTTTTTGCACTGTAACATCCAAATGATGTTATGTCAAGAGAATTTAAAACTTTAATCTAAGATTTGTTGCGCTCATAGAATATGCTAAAAAAATGAGCACAGAAAAGATTAAAGGAAAAAGTAGGGATTCTCGTGATCGACTTACATTTGATGTAGGCGAACTGCGTGATCGGCTTAGAGCTCAGGCGATCGAACCGAATCAGTCGCTAGCATCGATCGTGAGGATGGCCCTGATCGAATGGCTTGAGCAGCGAGAAGCCATCGAGGATAAAAAATCTTCCGAAGAAGAAGAGAGGAGAAAAGGAGTCAGGAGGGAAGAAAGCTCTTCTCCTGACTCCTGACTCCTTAACTCCTTCCCAAGAAAATTCTTAAAAAAACGATTAAATTGATATATCAGTTATTGATAATCCTTAAAAGCTATACAGAATAACTATTACAACTATCTTAACCCCACTTTGGGGTAGTAGGGGTCGTGGGTTCAAATCCCGCCGCTCCGATAGATGGAATCCTTATTTTATAAGGATTCCATTATTTTTGCCGAAAATTTGGGTCTAAAGCCTCGTCCTTCGCTTGAGGGCTTTTTCTTGATATTAAGGCTTCTAATGAGTTCCCTTAGAGCATCGGATTTCGAGCTCCCTGGTGATTCGCAGTAAGATTCTAGCTTCTCAAACTCTTCATCAGTCAGCCTAAAAAATCCGCTCTTTTTTATGGCAAAGTATTGTAAAACTTCATTAAAGTTATAAGCATTAGTAAGCAATGATGGTAATATGTAGTCAGGAGGTCAAAATGAAACTACCTGACTACGCCAAAGCAATAGGCATAAGTTACACAACTGCGTGGCGGTGGTGGAAAGCGAATAAACTACCACATCCGGCACGACAAACAGAAAGCGGTCTAATCATCGTTGACTACGTGCCACAAGCGTCATCCACCGAAGTCAAGAAGAATCGAGTCGCCCTGTACAGTAGAGTCTCTTCCTCCGAAAACAAAGAAAACCTTAACCGCCAATCGGAGCGGTTGGCTGAATACGCCATTGCTAATGGCTATCAAATCGTTAGAAACGTAAAAGAAATAGGCAGCGGATTGGATGACCACAGAAAGCAGTTGGAAACACTACTACAACAAGATGGTTACGACATTCTGCTAGTGGAACATAAAGACCGATTGGCTCGATTTGGTACGAATTATTTAGGCGTATTGCTTCTTCGGTCAGGAGTTAAACTAGAAATAGTTAATCTTGCAGAGAACGGAAAAGATGAGTTAATGCAAGACTTGGTAGCGATAATTACAAGCTTTGCTGCACGACTTTATGGACAGCGCCGTGCTAGCAGAAAGACGGAAAAAATAATTGCTGAATTGAGAGATGGAGGCACTGAATGCAGCTAACCGAAAGGCACATACAGCGGATTCCAGGTTTATGAAGTACAGTAGCAGCAGCTTGTAAACCAGTTTTTAAAGTGCTGTGGATTAACCCGCGTCAAGCGCCGTAGCTAGTAAAACATCAACCATCTTGGTAGTAGTGGGCGAAAACTTAAACTTACGTAAAAAAGCTTTGAGTTGTGACCACCATAATTCGATTGGATTAAAGTCAGGAGAATAGGGTGATAAATTCAGAACACTTGTACCAGCGGCTTGAATCAGTGGTTCAATCACCGCCAATTTATGGGCTGGTAGATTATCCATAACAACGACTGCACCCTCCCATAAGTTTGGCACTAAGCACTGTTCAACAAAAACTGCAAATGCCTGACTATCCATCGCCCCGTTGAGCGTCATTAATCCTACTACTTTTTTTAAGCTGATTGCTCCAATAACTGTGAATGAGAGCACCCCGATAAAATGGTTTTAAATCATAGACTCTACTACCACATTTTGAACGTGCATGGGTTCGTGTTAACCCCAATAGAACACCCATTTCATCCAAAAAAACGAGGTTGTCAGGGTCGATATTTTTCACTTTGTCCCAATATTCACACCTCAAAAGTTGCACTCGGTCGGTGGCAGATTGACTACTGCGTATTGTCTTTTTTTTCGCGTCAGATTTTGTTTGATTAATTCGCGACACATCATACTAGGACTGACAGATTGTTGGTAGCTATCTAGCCAATATTCACAATATTCTAATAAGGTACTATCAGGATATTTTTCTACCATTTGGACCAATTTATCTGTGGACGAGTGCAACACACTTTTAAGGCTTCCACCCTGTTTTTTTGGTTGAATGTGACCAGTCGTTTGTTTTTGTTTTAAGATTTTTTGAACAAAGGCTTTACTCACATCAAAACGTTGGGCTACTTTCCTGACTGATGTATCACCTTGTTCATAGGCTTTAATTATTTTTTTACGAAACTCGAGCGAATAAGCTTTCATTTTTTCTGCTGATGTACTGAATGTAGTGTACCACATTTACATGGAATTTGCTGTATATGAATAGGCTGAGGGAGCTGTAACAGTCTCCAGCTTTAAAGGGGGAAAGTGTTGTTTCCCCGCCTATCCATTTATAGAAATAGTAATTTCTTATTCCCTATCGATTTACAGGGGAATCAATCAGAAACGATCGGGCTGCCGAAGAAGCCGATCGCTCCTGGTGTCTCCGTGGTCAGCAAGGGAAAATCCAAGAGCGGCAGACCTAGGAAAACTTTCAGCAATATGCGTTTTTATGCGTTTTTATGCGTTTTTATGAGATCGCCCCTCACCTTTTAGCTGCTTAAACTCTTCAAATTGCGTCTCGCTAACTATCGCCAAAACATCGGTGGATGCAAGAAAGACCCACGTCGGTTGCCATCGCAAAATCCTTCTTAATAGCTGAAGCTACGGCGCGAGATGAGTAGCCGATCGCCTGTTTGATTCTATGAGCTCCGTCATGGGCGATCGAGCTGTCGCTCAAGCCGATCGCTCGCTACCCAGGTGTGACGGCAGGAATTGATGCCAGTGCTGGTACGAAGTTGTCACAACAGCAGGAGCAATGTGAACAGCCGGCACAGTCGAATATCGGATAAAAATCAAGCGCCTTGACACCTAGGATGTCCCATTCATAAAGGTGCATTATTTTTTGTTTGCACGTAAAAGTCAGAGTTTGCGATCACAAAACCATTGCTTGCTACCGATTGAGAACAGCCATAACCAGTCCCAACAGGCCAATGTACGCTCGACACAAAAAAGCAGTAATTTGGCATAAAATTGCAGGCATTTGCAGGATATTTACAGAGGCATTTGCAGGTAAAGTGCAGCCCCTGCAAATGCCTGTAATCTCACTGATTTTATACTGCTTTCCGTCTGACTTTATACTGCACTTGCCTGACTTTAGGGCGCACAAAAATTAGCTATTTTTTAGCCTTTTTAACAACAAGTGAATTGATTAAATAGTCAAGTTACAGTATCTACATTGAATAAAAAATCAAGTTTACGCAGTCTGAGAAAATTGCCAAGCAGCTAAAATTTTAGAAGCGATTTTGTAGCATAGCAGCCGTTATGCAAGCAATAAAGTTGAGGCTGGCCTGTCTGGTTTTTGCGCTCCGTTGAGGCTGAAAACGAGTGTAAGGCTGACTTCGATAATAAGGCAAAATGTTGTTGTCTGGCTAACCTGACAATCAATCGACTAAAATGTTGTTGTCTCGCAGAGCTTGACAGTCGGGTAAAAATTTACCCCCTGGCCACGAGAGTCCTTGGTTTTTTAGGGAGTGACGGCGATAGCCGGATGCAGTGCAAGGTTTGCTAGATTGAGAATCCACAATTCTTGTGTGGGAAAGCCAAATTTAGCTGCATCAAGATTGGGAATGCTGCCTGACGAACTCTACTGATAAACCCAGGGCTTATCCCACTTGCTCTGCATTCAATCCCATTCCCAACAGCCGAGGAATTGCATCAAAAAGTGCTTGTTGGGTTCTAGAGGCTCGTTCTGCACCTGTCAGCAGCAAATTGCCCTCGGTGTCCCACCACCGCAGCCATAGCATTGTCTGGTTTTGCTAGCTGTCCTGCAACAGTCCTACACTGTTCCCTAAAGTTGTAGGAACCTGAGTTCGAGAGATTATGCAAGATCCGACTTTTCCGACTTTACGATCCGACTTTTCCGACTTACAAAGGCGGGGGAGAGGAAGTATTATAGAGATAAGATGCGTCTCAAAAGCTGTGGAAGCAATTAATAGACTTTCATAACTTTTGAACGATACAGTTATCATCAAGGTTTAACGCTACAAAAGGGGGTTCTACTTAATTACTGACCTATTGTTCTGAGTGTGCGCGATAATCGCACCTATCAGTAAAATTACGGCTATTTTTTAGCTCGTGATTTACAGAATAGTGCGTACATCATTGTTATATCAGTAAATCCCCTATGGACGAATGATATAAGGATGTATAAATTATCTACAGAACTATTTGCTCTAGAAGTGAATGTAAATTGGGGCATTTCTTCTCAACCTTTTTCTACGTTACTCAGGCCCAAACCAGGAAATGTTGAATTTTTACCTTCCATGACGTTTCCTTTACACAAGTTTTATTGATTTCCTTGACAAGCATCTCTCCAAAGAATTAAGATAATTATGTCTAAAGATAGATGACAAATAACAAGCTGAAGAGTACAATTTGCAAAAAAATTAAAATTGAATCTACAGAGGGTAGTAGCTCGAAAAATCCGAGTATTACTGCTGCCAAGGTATTCAACAGCGGACGTATGGGTGCAATAGCAGCGTCCGGCAATAAATTTCGTACTGAGCCAACTTTTTGAAAGGTATCGAAAGATTTGGGAGGACAATGGATGCAGTTAGCTGTCTTCTAAGTGAAAGTGAGTCTAATTCTGGATGAAGCTACATCAGCATTAGACCCCGCAACAGAAGTGGAAATCATGACAACTTTAGAGCGCATTGCCAAGAAATGCACGGTGATTGTCATTACCCACAAAATGGCTCATGCGTTGCGTGCAGATGTCATGTTCGTGATGGATAAAGGGTGCCCCGTTGTTAGTGGTTAACCTACAGATTTAATTCAATAAGGAGGAATCTATGCCACAGTTTGGCAACCAATTAATAGAGAAAATATCAATGTTACAAAGATTACCTGTGCCTAGCAGTAAGCTGTTTGTCTGGGTGTTTATTCCCTACCGCATTCAAGAGCAAGAGTTGAGCAGTGAATACGACAATCCTGGGTATCGTCAGGGACTGGTAGATGTTTTTGCAAAACTCGGCTTGAGGTGGAAATGGCAACCGATCACCTTGGAAAATATGCAGGCGGTTGTAGAAGAGGTAGCTGCTTTTAGCAATGAGTATATCCCAGTGGTACTGAACTATTGTGATGGTAATGATGAGATTGATGGCTACCCTGGTACTTCTGTTATCAAACTGCTGGAACAAAAAGGCATCATTTTTACAGGTGCAGATTCTAATTTTTTCCATCTCACCACATCCAAAATTTGGATGAAACGTGCTTTTATGGAGGCGAGTGTAGCTACTGCTCCTTATGAAGTTATTTCAGACCCCAGCCGCGTTCAGGGAGTTTGCGATCGCCTTGGCACACCTCTACTGGTAAAACCGGCACTTGCCTATGGCAGTATCGGAATTTCACTGGAGTCGGTTGTCGAAAGCGATGAACAGGTGAGTAAACAGGTTCAGCGATTGCTGCAAGGGGTACACGAGATGCAGTTTCCACCGGACAGCATCTTTGTAGAACGATTTATCAGCGGTCGTGAATTTACAGTTTTCCTGCTAGGTGATTCCCAGCAACCGGAAAGCCTCAAAATCTATCCGCCGATTGAACTGGTGTTTCAGTCCAGCTTACCTGAAACTCAACAATTTCGGTCTTACGATAACTTCTGGGGCGAACACATTGAAGAATCTTCATCGTCCTCCTCGGAAGCGTTTTACCATTGCCAACAGGTAGCTTCGGATTTGAGCGAAAAACTCTGCGATCTCAGCAAGCGTGCGTATTGTGCAATTGGTGGCAACGGATATGCGCGAGTAGATATCCGCATGGACAAAGATTCTCAAGAGCTTTTTGTTCTGGAAGTTAATGCTAACTGTGCCATTTCTTCTATACCTCTGACTGACTTCTCCGACCTAAACCAAACCTCTCTTGGCACTATCTTGCATCTGGCTGGCATCCCGTTTGCACAACTGATGTCAGAAATCATCGCAGAGGCTTTTGCTAGGCATTCTACCAAGTCGCTTTTGGTGAGCAAAGCAGCGTGAACTTGTACCGACATTTACTGTTAATACTGGAGCTACTAAAACAATGACAACCTCGCAGAAATTACCTGTACCTAGCAGTAAGCTGTTTGTTTGGGTATTTATTCCCTACTGCATCCAAGGACAAGAGTTGATCAGCGAAGAATATGACAATCCTGCCACTCATCAGGAACTAGCAGATGTCTTTGCAGAATTCGGTTTAAAGTGGAAGTGGCAGCCGATTACGTTAGAGAATAAGCACCTGGTTGTTGAGGAGGTAGCTGCTTCTAAGAATGAGTACATTCCATTAGTCTTGAATTATTGCGAGGGGCTTGATGAGATTGATGGCTACCCTGGCGTTTCGGTTGTAAAACTACTGGAAGCTAAAGGTATTACTTTTACAGGGGCAGATAGTAACTTTTTCAATGTGGGCGAATCCAAAATCTCGATGAAGCGTACTTTTGTTGAGGCAGGTGTAGCTACTGCTCCCTATGAAGTTGTAGATAGTGATGAGTCTATTCAGGGAGTTTGTGAGCGCCTTGGTATTCCACTCATTGTTAAACCTGCCATCTCTATGGGAGCCAGGGGACTATCTTTACAGTCGGTAGTTTACAGTGATGATCAGATACGTCAACAAATACAATGGCTAGTTCAAGGAACGCATGATATTCCATTCACCCAAGAAAATATCTTTGTAGAACGATTTATCAATGGTCGTGAATTTACAGTTTTTCTTATCGGTTCTGCCAATCATCCAGAGGATATCAAAATTTATCCGCCTTTGGAGAAGTATTTCAACTCTCATTTACCTGAAACCGAGCGTTTTGTTACCTACGATTTATATCATTTGGGGATTGATGGAAGACGAACTACGCTCCCACCAGAAGAACCACTTTTTGAATGCCGCTTAGTCACTCCAGAGTTGTGTAATAGACTTAGCGATTTGGCTAAACGTGCCTATTGCTCACTTGGCGGAAATGGATATGGAAGAGTTGACATCCGAATGGATAAGAATTCCCAAGACCTTTTTGTTCTTGAGGTGAATCCTAATTGTGGCATATCCTCTATACCTATGCCTAAATCTGTTGACGAAGGTGCAACATCAGTTGGTACTATCTTGCATCTCGCTGGCATCCCGTTTGCACAACTGATGTCAGAAATGATCGCTGAGGCTTTTGAGCGGCATTCTACCAAGTCGCCTTTGGTGAGCAAATCAGCGTGAGCTTGTATAGATAAAACCTTCTAAAGTTCAAGTCTTAATTTCTCCTCAATTGGGTTCACTACCAGTTATTTATTTATGTCAGATTCTCAAACAGTTAATGCATCATACCTGCGGGATTGCTCTGAAGATTTAGGGAAAGGGTTTTGGCAGCAATGGCAGCAGTATCGAGATTATCTTCACCGTTGCTGCATTAAGTGGATGGGGGGGAACTCTACTGATGCTGAAGATGCACTTAGTCGGGCGATGCTGAAAGCTTGGGAAAAGGTGCAAAAGTACGCGGCGGGGGAAATTTATAATTTTAAGGCATGGCTGACGACACTGACTCGCAATCTGTGCGTGGACATTTATCGTGAACGCAGTCGGGGGGCGAATCGAGTTGAGGATATAGAAGGTTACGCTTCTTGTGAGGAGCAAGGACTGGTACGGAGTGAGGATACGCCTTATTGTGCAATGGAGACTGACGAGAAAAGGATTGTGATTCGTCGTGCCATTGATAACTTACCGCCCAGGTTGCGCGAGACGTTTATCCTGCATTTTTATCAGGAATTGTCTTATCCAGAGATAGCCCAACAACAAGAGATTTCCTACCCGAATGTCTGCAAGCGCATTTCGCAAGCGCGGGCTATTCTGCGTGAGGAGTTGAGGGGATATTTTATCGGGGAGGGGGGGAATAGGGGAGTTGAAGCCAGAGCAGGGAAGACGGTACTTGCAGTTGTGGTGGAGGAAGTAGAGAGTTTTGGGGGTGAGGAAGCGCAGGAGGTAGCGGGTGATGTGCAGCAGTCTGAGTGGGTGATGATTGCGGCGACTAATGATGGGACGTTAGAAGCAAAGAGCGATGGTTGCCAGTGCGTTGAGGCGGTGCTGTGTGAAAGGCAGTCTGCACCGACATTGACTAATGCCCAATTTGATCAAGAAACAGGAGACGAGAATGAAAATTCCGGTCTGCCAGTGCTAAGGATGCAAGAAAAGCTAGACAAGGAGGAACGGGGGGGGAATTTCTACTACAGTTCCACACTCGGAGTTTCTCTCGTCTTCCCAATTCTTTATCCCAAGTCAAGAGTCTGTCGGGAATGAAAATGAGGACAAGTTTCTCAGATGTGAAACTTCCTCAAATCAGCCAAGTCCAATTGGTTGCTCACAAAAAGTGCCTGACGAGCGTCATAGAAGTGATGAGACGAGGAAGCTCGATATGGAATGCAGGCAACTCAATGCCAAGAACAAAATCATGTGCGATTTTAAGAACGCGACAGCAACAGTAGGTCTGACCTACCCCAGCGAATGCTGCACAACAGTAGTTCTCCCAACCTACAGTGAATACAAACCCAAAGTAAATTGGGATACCCCTCTCGCAAACTATGAAGAACAAGGTGGATATATCCTCTGTTATGCAAATGCAGCCGACAAAGATAAGACCCTTTATACTCTACTCATCGAATGTTTTGGAGAAGACGCAGTAAAAGGAATTGACGCCGACATGAGAGCCACCCACCCGCAACAATTCATCAGCGGCGGTGGATACTTCGCATCAAAGATTGCAAGCTACATTTTCTTCCCAGACAAAGTAGACAGCAAGACAATGCGCCATGAGTTAGGACACCATGTCCAGAAACTACGTTATAGGATGCCGGAGAGAACAGGTATCGGTAACGTGCTTTGCGAATATCACAATATCCTCACCCACGAGAACCTGACCCTAGAAAAAAAGGAAGACTACCGCAAGAAATACGTCCTAGAGGAAAGTCTGACATACAGCCAATCGAATAGCAAGTTTTCATGGAACGAGGAAAAACATAGTCCGGGTAGTCAAATACCAAAAGAATGGTTCAACTCGTCGGGGGCATTGGCCTCCGATTCCGATCTCACAATTCAATATTGGTGGGATCAGTTGCTCACAACGCTGAACCAAGAACGATACAAGGATGTCAGAGAAGAAATAATGCACAACCTCAGCGCAGAGATATTGCAAAAAAAGAAATCCTAGCACAGCCGACGCAATCGCACGCTATGCCCAAAAAACGTGTGTTCCTTACTGGGTAATGACTTCAGGTTAAAAACAGGAGGATTGAAGACAGTCAATATGCTCTTTTCCTCAAGGTAGTAGTACATTTGCACGGATAGACAGTTTAAGGGTATCTTCTATAGCCAAATTACCCATTACTACTACACTCTTTGGCGGGTTATTTGGCTACCCTCTCATCCAGATGAGCGAACGGTGAGATATTAGAGTGTGATTGAGTCCCAACCCTAACGCTCTCAACCCCCTACACCCCACTCCTCGCTCATCTCCACCACCGATCTTGGTATTCCCCAATGCGACTCGCCGTCGCACCTTGCTCGTAAAGCCGGGAACCCCGCTCGATAAACCGTTCCACCGTCACCCGCGCCACCCCCAACCCCTGCTGCGCTAACCGATACCCCAGTGATCGCTTTTTAGTTGAGTTTGAGACGAAGTGGTGCGATCGCGGCTGGTGAAATTTGGGGAAGAGGGGGTGCTTTCGCCCCCTTTTCCGCTTATCGCGCTTATCTCATAGGGGGCATTAAGTTAGAAAAAAAGCCCCTAACTCGAAATATTCAGAAACTGGCTTTAGGAATCGTCTTAAAGTAGAAACTACCAGTGCCATCCCTCCTCTTTTTTACTTGAATAAAGGCAATCGTTTTTTGGTTAAGCTTAACAAGAAGGGAAGCGATCGCACTAACTCGTGTTCCATTAGCAAACTAGCAGGTCAATATACTACTGGAGTTAAACAAGAGATGATCGTAAGGAAGCTGAGTGAAATTATTAATACAGCAAGAGACATTGCCTGGGGAAATGGTCAGAGTCGCAGGTTTCTTGTAGAAAGAGATAGAATGGGCTACTCACTCACAGATACTATCATTAACGCAGGCACTGAATCACTCCTAGAATACAAAAATCACATAGAAGCTTGCTATTGTATCGAAGGAGAAGGTGAAGTAGAGGCAGATGGGATTCTATATCCAATTCAACCTGGCACTATGTATGCTCTCGATAAGCATGATAAACATTATTTGAGAGCCAAGACTACCATGCGACTTGTATGCGTATTTACTCCCCCTCTGCAAGGAAATGAATCACACAACCTTCAAAGCAGCGGAAGTTCCTGTTACTAAGATTCAGAGTACCATAATAGTTTAGAGCCATAGCTAAATATGTTTGATGCGTTTAACTCAGTTCTTCAAAGTTATAAATTGAAGCCGCTCAAAGAATCTCATATAGAACAAGATTCAGATGATAATAAACCCTGTATTGTTTTCTTTGCTTTAGCAAATGAAAGGGTTACATTACTGCTAGCCACCAGTAAAATTTTGCCGGAATGTGCTTTTATTGTGCCTGATCCGACTTGGGTAAAAGTTATTCAAAAAGGTGATAAATCTGCATTATACCTCCTTGAAGGGATTACAATGAATGAATTGGGTCAATGTTTTCACACCAAATTCAAAACTCCTCAAAGGATAACTTTTTTATGTAATTTTTGCACCGAAGCAGCTTTCAGTTTTTATGAACCAGCCCACCAAGAGAAGGCTCAAAAATTTCAGTTCTATGAGGGACTGGCGGACTGCCCGATGTCAAGTGGTATAGAACTTGAAGAATATACCAATGACAAACTGCATACTCGCTTACTTACTGCTGCAAGAAATATCAATGTACCCCAAGCGATGGCTTTTGGCTTTTTTTTAGAAAAATATAGCCATCATCCCGTCACTCCAAAAATTCAATTTATTTCCCTATCTAGAAATCTTTCTAGTGATGAAATCCGAGAATATCTAACGGCATTTCCGGCTTCTCAATTTGTGATTAAGCCTTCTGGAGTAAGGTGGATGGGAAGCCGACTATGCACTATTCAATCAAAAGATAATCTGGATAGGGCTGTTGAAAACTTTAAGAAATGTTTAGATTCACTCCAAGACAATGATTGTCTGCTTGTGGAGGAATTTATCGATTCAAGTATTACTGAGAATAGTAACCTGGGTGCGAGACTGAGGGTGTTTGTAACCCGCCGCCCCAATAATGTGGTTGAAACATCTGGGATTATCTGTAATCTAGGTTATATTGACCAACCAATTAATGGAGATACTTCCGAGAGTTTTTCAATTGACTATGTGTTTAACTTGCTTCAGTTGACGAACGAGGATAAAAATCAACTAATTAACAAGATTAAGCAATTAGGCGAAGCGGTACTAGAGTCTATTATTGGCTACGAAACACAATATTTAACCCATGTCGCCCAAAACAAACAAACTGATTTTATTGGTTTAGATGTTGTTTTGAAAAATTACAATAGGCAATTAGAGCCAATTCTGATTGAAGTCAACGAGCGCGATTGTATTAGCACCTTACAGTTATACGAAGTACAACATTCTCCCAACAGGACTGATATTCTCGATAAATGGGTGGAAACGATGTTGTACCGCTCCTATCAATATATGCTGAAAGGCAAGAATATATTGATGATTGGAGGTGGAGGATACTCAAAGCTGAATATTTTTGAATTTGCCAATCAAGTAGGTATCAATATCATTTTGGTCGATAGCAATCCTCAACATTTCGCTGTCAGCTACAGCAGTCAATTTTTCAATATTGACATTGACGACCATACCAAAGACATTGAAAATGCTTTAGCTATTGTGGAAGTTGTTCATAAGCATCACACGCCTATAGATGGCGTAGTTACGTTTTGGGAAGATAATGTACCTTTGTCCTCTTTAGTAGCTAGTTTTTTAGGGAAACCAACCAACAGCTATCAATCGGCAAGCATTGCTAAAAGTAAGTTTCTAACTCATAAAAAAATATTATCTGTTGAACCAGATCAACCCTATCATGAAGCTAGAGGATTCTCCAATGGTGTTGAAGTTTTCACTTTAAAGGATGTTGCAGATGTCTATAAGGTTCCGCAATATTACTATCCTTTAGTAATTAAATTAGATACTGGAAGTGCTTCCTTTGGGGTGGAGGTAATTCAAACAGAAGAAGAATTAATAGCTAGGTATGAAGAGTATAAAAGCTATATTCAAACCGCCACACAATATGGTGCTGGATTAGGTTTTAACTATCAAATATTTGTCACGCCTTACTTGCAAGGGTCTGAACATGATGTTGACATAATCATGTTTGATGGTGAGTTGGTAGCTGGTTATGTCACTGATAATGGACCTACTGTGCCTACTCTCTGTAATGAAATGACGGAAATTATGCCTAGTTTGCTGGACATAGAGAAACAAGAAAATCTGATTCATTCAGCCTGGAAAGCTTGCCACAATATTGGCTTAAAAGATGGTGTTTTTTGTGTAGACGTAATTTACACACCGCTAGGCGTAAAAATTTTAGAAATCAATGCAAGGATGGGTGGTTTTTATGTATCTAAATGGCAATTTAATATACGGGATGTTAACCTAATTTTGTATTCCTACCTAATTGCTTGCCGCATCAAACCGTTTGTGAATCAAAGTAGTTTACCACGAATCTACTACAATGGATTTCTTTGTTATACATCCTTACATAAGCACATAATAGATGAAGCAAAGCTGAAAGAGTTGTCGTCAGATTCAAATTTCTTTATCAGTATTTTAGAGAAAGACATACCCCCTGAAGAAAAATATGAAGTTCCCTATGCTTCTGTAGCGATTTGCTCTCAAAATATTGCAGAGGGCAAACGTAAAATGAAGAAATTTTTAGATGAGCATTCTCTCACAAGGGAAGAATATAGGTTTATCTATGAGGAGTAAATTATTTGAATTCAATCGAGTCTGATCGCTAACAATACATGATAAATCCCCCAGGGGATGCCCCAACTAGCCACTGCGATGTTCTTAGCGATATAACTTACAGCTAGTGATTTGATGACTTAAAAGACATCTCAAAATATTTTCCTAAGAAACATAAGCTAGAATACCTGTAAAATCAGAGTTTACCAAAATATCTTATGTTTCTTTTGCCCAGTAACCATCCTTAAATGAGGTAAGCGAAATGCCAGTAACAGTAAATGTTGGTGAAATTTTAGATTGCGACCAAAATGATGAAATAAGAACACGCGGGTGCGATCCTTGTGTTGGGTTGATAGTAATATATGTGAATGCAGGAAATACTACAAAAAGGTGTGCTCACTTTAGCGTTAATATTGCTGGTGTACTAACCCAAGATAGAATCAATGCAGCCTTAAACCCTATTTTGGATGGACATTTTCCTCTTGCTAATATTCAAGCAGTTGGATTTACTTGGGGAGGAGGTGGGGTTGGTATGGGAAGCGCGTTTATTTGTGTGCGTCTCCAAGTGTATTTTGTAGGACAGCCAATAAATTGGTCTGCACAAAACGATAGTCTAACTACTAATGGTGGAGGAATTGAATTATCGAACGGTCGAACTTGGGCTTGGACAAATGATCCTCCTTTAAATGGGTATGCAGAATTGTCATGAAATGGCGAAAAAAGCTGTGACTTAAGGAAAAAAATTGCCGTTTTTCAAGGAAAAGATTGCCGCTGGCTACGCTTTCATACTTATTCTTTTGCACAAGCGATCGCCGGGTGCATCTCACTTTTGCGAATGTGTCAAAAAAGAGTTAAAATGAAAAAGCTAGTAAAATCGTCAAATAAAGATGA
>NZ_JAUBPT010000110.1:0-26930 GCF_036700905.1 Microcoleus sp. S13_C3
CTATTTGGTATTTTATCCATCATTACAACTATGTTTTGAGCCAATAAATATCTAATCACTACATATTTATTACTACCGGGTATGTTAGCAAATTACTAAAGCTCGATCGTACAGCGTCGGAAATTTTAAGACGTATATTTAAAATATATTGCCAAACGTTATAAAATGTGCGTTGAGTCCGCAGTCGCGATCGAGACTTGGTGCAGGAGTCACTAACTGATGAGGTCTGTAAAAGAAATTGTACCGCGCCAGTCTTGACAGTTCGCGGGTATCCGTATAAACAATGTTTGATTTTATACGGTGTACTTAGTTTTAAAATCAAAGTCTGGTGCATTGCAACACAGCCGCCCCAAAATGCTGCGGGGGCTTTTTCCGAAGTTTACACAAACAATCATATATTTAAAGATTTTGTAAAGCTGTTGTCTACATCAGGTCAGTCTCAGCAAGATATGGCGTAAAATACAGGTAAGAACGGGGCAAATCAAATCGAGAATACCAGAAAAAAATCGAGTTGAAGACACACAGAAATCGAGTTATAAATAAAAAAGTAGAGCTGATTTTACCCGTCGTAAAGTAGCATCAATAAAATTCCAGCAAATTTTAGCCCCTGCAATTTAAACAATTTAGGTAATGATTTCTACCGCCGACCCCACTGTATCCGTTATTATCCCAGTCCACAACGGGGGCGCTTACTTCCGCACCTGTTTGTCAAAACTGGCTCAAGCTGTGCCGAGGCCGATCGAGATTATTGTAGTAGCAGATGGCGAAAGCGACGGTTCCTGGCGTCTAGCCAAGGAATTCGGCGCCAAAGTCATCAGGATTCCCGAATGCGGAGGGCCAGCGCGGGCAAGGAATTTGGGTGCCCAAGCTGCAAAGGGAGATATTCTGTTTTTTGTGGATGCTGATGTCGCTGTTTGTCCAGAAGCTGTGGGCTATGCGATATCGGTGTTCAAAAATAATCCCTACTTAGCTGCTTTCATTGGCTCTTACGACGATGCTCCCGGAGATCCTGATTTTCTATCGCAGTACAGGAACTTGCTGCACCACTACGTGCACCAAACAGGTAACGAAGAAGCTTCGACTTTTTGGGGCGCTTGCGGAGTGATTCGCCGGGAAATTTTTTTGCAGATGGGCGGCTTTAATGAGAGTTACCGCCAAGCTTCGATCGAAGATATTGAGTTCGGCTACCGTTTGAAACAAGCAGGTTATAACATTCGGCTGTGCAAAACATTGCAGGTGAAGCATTTAAAGCGGTGGAAACCTATGGGGATGGTGAAAGCTGACTTTTTCTACCGAGCACTGCCTTGGACAGAACTGATTTGGCGCGATCGCCAATTGAATAACGACCTCAACTTGCAAGTTTCAAACCGCATCAGCGTGATTTTAACTTATGCAGTGCTGCTGGCAATTTTGGGGACTTGCTGGTCGCTGAGCTTTCTGCTAATGGCTGGTTTGCTCGCAATACCGCTGGTAGCAATTAATGCACCACTTTACCGATTTTTTTACCGTAAACACGGTATCCTATTTGCCCTGAAAACTATTCCGTGGCACTGGCTTTTCTACTTTTACAGCGGACTGGCATTCGCGATCGGTACGGGTCGCTACTTATACCAAAAAAAGCCTGTGACTGGCAAAGTTAGCTTGCCGGTATCCGCTCAATAAATCAAGGCAAATTGTGCTTAAACCTCATGTCGCTCGATCGTTTCTCAGGGTATTCACGGGTGCATCTATTATTGTGGCAAGTTATAAATAACTGTATAGTTTGGATCAAAAAGCTGGAGGTAGGCTGAGTGAAACATTATCCTGTTGCGATCGTCGGTGCAGGCCCTGCGGGCTTGACTGCTGCCTACGAGCTAGTCAAGCAAGGCATTATCCCTGTCGTACTAGAAAAAGGTGATAAAGTTGGGGGAATAGCTCGCACAGAAACCTACAAAGGCTATCGTTTCGACATTGGCGGCCACCGCTTTTATACTAAAGTTGAAGCCGTGCAGCAGTTGTGGCAAGAGGTGCTGGGAAATGAGTTTATTAAAGTGCCGCGATTGTCGCGTATTTTTTACCGAGGGAAATTTTTTAACTATCCGATCAGTGCCTTCAATACTCTCTTTAACTTGGGAATAATTGAGAGTACGCTGATTATTTTGAGTTATCTGAAAGTGAGAATTTGGCCACTTACGGAAGAAAAAACTTTTGAACAATGGGTGATCAATCGTTTTGGCGAACGCTTGTATAAAACATTTTTTAAGACTTACACTGAAAAAGTTTGGGGCATTCCTTGTTCGGAAATTCAAGCAGATTGGGCGGCACAGCGGATTAAAGGATTGTCGCTGACGACAGCAATTATTAATGCTTTGTTTGGCAGCAACGACACTAAAACATTAATCAAAGAGTTTGATTATCCGGCTTTGGGGCCGGGGATGATGTGGGAAAAGTTCGCGGAAGCTGTGGAGAATAAAGACGGCAAAGTTTATCTCGATACTAAAGTGATTAGCTTTGAGCGTGAAGGTAATAAGATTAAAAGTATTACTGCGGAGCAAAACGGAGAATTAGTTCAATATTCTGCTGATAATTTCATTACGAGTATGCCGATATCGGCGCTGGTAGCAAGAATGAAACCGCAGCCCCCCGAAGAGGTATTGCACGCCGCGCGATCGCTCAAATATCGAGATTTTTTGATTGTAGCGCTGATTGTCGATCGCAAGGATTTGTTTCCTGACAACTGGATTTACATTCACTCCCCCGAAGTCAAAGTTGGACGAATTCAAAACTTTAAGAATTGGAGCGCCGCTTTAGTTCCCGATGCCAGCAAAAGTTGTTTAGGAATGGAATATTTCTGTAGCGTAGGCGACGAGATTTGGGAAATGTCGGACGCGGAACTTATCGAATTAGCAACTCGCGAGTTGGTGGGTTTGGGGTTAGCAACAACTGCTGAGGTGCAAGATGGAGTTGTCATACGGCAACTTAAAGCTTATCCCGTTTATGATGGGGAATATCGAGGACACTTGCAGGTACTTGAAGGTTTTTTGAAGGGATTTGAGAATTTGCAGACGATCGGGCGAAACGGTATGCACCGATACAACAACCAAGACCATTCCATGCTGACGGGGATGCTGGCTGTGAGAAATATTCTCGGCGAAAAGCACGATTTGTGGGATGTGAATACTGAGCGATCGTACTATGAAGATTTTTCAGTCGATCGCTCAAAAGAAAAAAGCGATTCGGATTTGATTTCGCAGTCAATATAGCCAGCCAAAATAGGGATTGCCATGAAAAAAGCGAACCTGCCAAACTTAATCGGCTTCGCAGCAAGCATCTTCGTGCTCGTGCTTTCAGTGCAGTGGTTTGTCCCTATCCAACTCGACTTAATCGAAGCGATCGCCGCGATCGCTTCTGCTTGGAGCGTTTGGCTGCTTGCTAAAAACAATCCCCTAGGCTGGTGGATCGGCTTAATCGGAGTTATCGCCTACGCTGCGGTGTTTTATCAAGTTAAACTTTACGGCGAAGTTGCGATTCAATTCTTCTATTTAATCACGAGCTTGCAAGCAATTTATATTTGGCTGCGGGGGGGCGAAAACAGCACAGAAAAACCTGTATGTCGCATAAACCAACGGTGGATCATCCTCACCGCAGTCTTAGTTACAGTTGGCGTGTTTGGCTTGCGAACAGTATTAGTATATTTGGGCGGTGCGGCACCATTTTGGGACGCCCTGACCACCATCTTAAGCGCGAGCGCCCAGTTGTACCTGATGGAACGCTATCTCGAAAGCTGGTATTTGTGGATTATTGCAGACACGATTTACGTTCCCTTGTATGCCTCACGCGGGCTATATCTGACGAGTATTTTGTACGCGATATTTTGGTTGATGGCAATTTACGGACTGCAAAATTTTCAGCGGATTTACTCGGAACAAAAGTTAAAACAGCAGCAATCTTTATGATACTCGGTGTTACTGTAGGCAAATTTTACCCCTTCCACAAAGGACACGACTACTTAATTCGAGAAGCTAAAAAAAAGGTTGACCGTTTAATCGTTCTGGCTTGTTACAAAACAAATCAAGCAGTTGCAGGAAGCGTTAGAGCCGACTGGATTCGGTTTTTGCATCCCGATGCAGAAGTTATCGAAGTGCTCGACGATTTGCCGGAAGCCCCCGAACCTTGGGCTCAGAGGACTCTTGAGGTGCTTTCCGGGCGAAAACCCGATATCGCTTTTACTTCCGAAGATTACGGCGAACCTTGGGCAAAACTGATGGGATCTCAATACTGTGCAGTCGATCGCGAACGGCTCAAATTCCCGATTTCTGGCACGCAATTGCGATCGCACCTAGCCGAACACTGGCAAATGCTGACTCCCCCAGCCAAGGCTTACTTTGCCAAACGAGTCTGCGTGCTGGGTGTAGAATCGAGTGGCACGACTACCCTGGCACGATCGCTCGCACAGCACTACCAAACTGCTTGGGTTCCCGAATACGGCAGGTGTTACTGGGAAGGCAGGCAATATTCGCCCGATCCTGAAATTTGGGACAGCTATGAATTTGTAGAAATTGCCAAGAAACAAGCTGCTATAGAAGACGATATTGCTACTCGCGCTAACAAAGTCGTTATCTGCGATACAGATTCTTTAGCTACTTGTATTTGGCACAAACGTTACCTTGGTTCAGAACACCCGATGGTCGAGCAAATAGCAGACAGCCGCCGCTACGATTTGTATATTTTGACTCAGCCGGATTTCGGGTTTGTTCAGGATGGAACGCGAGAAAGCGAACATTTACGAATGACTATGCACCAGTGGTTTGTTGAGGTTCTTCAGCAGAAAGGAAAGCGGCATATTACTGTGGGAGGAGCGCACGAGTTGCGAATGTTGGAGGCTCTGCGGGCGATCGATTCACTGTTGGTGTTTGAACCGTTAAAGGAGCTAGAGAATTAGGAATAAGTCGAGTGCGAGCGCGCACCTTTTATTTGCGGGCGATCGCTCTTTTGAAATATCTCTGGCTTCTCTAGATATCTATTAGAATAGTCGAATTAGGCGGTTAAAAGGATTGCAGGGAAACGATTCATGAAACTCACGGATTTGCCCCAAGATGTTCTCGATGATTTATGTCAGGATCAACAGTGGCGATTAGATATCGATCCAGGATTTGACAGCAAACACGAATTTTGGATGGCGTGGCATCATTTTCTCAAGTTACCGCAGGAATCCTACTTTGAGATATCCGAAGATAGTCTGGCAGATTTTCTCACAGTCCAAGAGTATAACCTGCTGCTGCCAGTGCCGCGATCGCACCATGCCAGCATCCATCCCATTCGATTGATTCCGAGTGCTGACCAACAGACACTCACCCTGTTTCTTCAGGACTCTTACCATCGTGATTGGTTCACAAAGCCCAGCGATGCCCGTTATGGATTTCTGGCGATCTGCGATCGCTACCAGAAGTTTGGTTGCGATTTCTATCTTGCCAGCTATTATCATTTCGCTTACCTCCTCGGAAACGATTACGAAGTGGCTGTAGCGATTCTTACTAAAAAATTAGGTCAGCTACCGTAGTTGATGTCCGATTGAATGATATCGATTAAGATTATTTTGTAGTGAGGACTTTAGTCCTTCGATCCGGCGGACTAAAGTCCTCACTACAAACCGGATCGATCGCCCTCAAGCGCTAAGCGGAGGAATTTGACCGGGCATGATATCAAATATCATCGGGTAACGGTGGCAGTAATGCCTCTATTTGCACCAGCAAACCAGGCAAAATACTTGTAACGATATTCCAAATAACTTCCGAACTCACTTGGTCATAGCGATGAACCAAAATATTTCGTAAGTTAATCGCATTTCGCCAATCAATTTCGGGATGGAACTGCTGAAACTCGCTCGAAACTCTGCGAGCTGCTTCGCCCAAAATCCCCAACTGCCGCTCTACGGCACTTTGCATAAAAACACTTTCAAGGTAAGTGTCGCAAGAGGCATCAGCAGTAAACTCCTGAATCCGACGGATTGCTTGCGCCATGTCCCAAAGTGAAGCTCTATCCCGATCGCCCGCTTGCATAAATCACTCGATAGGTTTTCAAAATGTTCGATCGCCGATAGGGATTTTTTAACAGCTTTTTTTCCACCAAATCTACAGATCGCTGAAATAAATGCTCTATCTCTTCCTGCATACCCAATAAATGAGACAGCGTGAGGCGGTGGGATGGCTCGTAAGTAACTAATACATCCACATCGCTATCAGGGCGAAAATCATCCCGCAGCACTGAGCCAAACAGGGCAAACTCGACAATGTTCCAGCGCTGGCAAAATTGCGCGATCGCATCCAGAGAGACTTTTAATCGATCGGTCACTACATATTCTAAATCTGATTGCAACTCAATCATCCGCGAGTCAACCTCCAACGAGAGCAAATAATGTCTGAGCTAAAGTGAAGCAATGGCATCGCTAACTTTCACCATGAGTGTCATCGGATCGATCGGCGAAACAGTAAACCCGCACTTCTGATAAAACTGCTTCGCATCTTCCGAAATAGCCTGTACGAGAATTGCCCGTATCCCTGCAATCTCAGCAGCTTGCAAAGTGCGAAGAATTGCATCCCGCAGCAAAGCGCGTCCGATGCCGAGGCCTTGCCAGTTGCGATCGCAGGCAAGCCGTCCAATCACCATAACAGGAATCGGATCGGGCATATTGCGTCCGACTTTACTCGTTGCAGCCGTTTGTGCTATTGCTCCATTTGCAAGACAATAGTACGCAATGACTGCTTGGCGATCGCACAAAACATAAGTCCGTGAAGCTCCCTCTGACTCATTTTTTAGAGCGCGGCGCTTGAGCCATTCATCTAACTGACTGTTGCCTGAATCAAAGCTCTCAATTTGATGTAACGAGTTCAGTTTTTCAGGCGGGCAGAGTTGGTCTAAATCTCGATCTAATCCCACGGAGATTTTGTTTTTAGTAATGCGTTTAGCTTCAGATTTGGCGTCGGCGGTGCATCGAGCAACGCCAAAAATTGCTTGAATTTAAGTTCATCTAACCCAAAAAAACAGCGGTCTAGAAGAACATCTTGAGCTTTTTGGTAAGCTGATTCAAGCATGAACTCCGATCGGCTCTTTCCCTGTAATTGGGCCGCGCGATCGATGAGAGCGCGTTGATTCGGCTTAGCTCGAATGTTGATTGTCACATCGCGGGTCTGGCTGACTGATTCTTCAGATGCTGGCGGGTGCATAACAGTTACCTCTGGCTAGACACAGTAGTAATTTGAGCTAGTAGCCCTAGCATATTTATATTATGATTTTTTGTATACACAATGTCAACACATATACTGAAATCTGCGATCGCGGATCTAGTTAACCGCGAGGGAATCGTGAACTCACGCATTGTACAGGCAGCCCCCGCCGCCGCTGATACAGGATCGATCGGCCTAAGTCCTGATGTTGCCTTTCTAGGTCTGTTTTTGATAGTTGACACAAATTTTTTAAACTTGTGCTAACTCTTGACTACATACTGACTAGAGTGAAAAATATGCAAAAACGCCAGCAACAAACCAACCAACCTATGAACTTTTCACAAAAATCAGCGGGCAAAAGTCCCACATCCACAAAAACCAACCCAACACAGAATCTGGGCGCCTCCAGGTTGCGGAAATTACTTTTTGCCGCCGGAATAGCCTCTCTGTGCGCTAGCTGTCAAAATCCTCAAGCACCCACCGCCACAACTCCCGGAGGCAGCCCCGGAACCAGTCCCGCAGCCACTCCCGTCGCAGTCAGCAGCCCCGGAGACCCAAATACTGTCAAAATTGTCTCCATGCTGCCGATGACAGGCAGTGCCTTGGGTCAAGCTCAAACAATGGTCAACGGCATCCAACAAGCCCTCGCCGAAACCAACTCCAAAGCTTGCGACGGCAAAATCAAAATCCAATACGAAGTTTACGATGACGCCACCGCCGCCGCCGGCAAATGGGACCCGGCCCAAGTAACCTCGAACTCCAACAAAGCCGTGGCTGACGGTTCGGTAGTTGCCGTCATCGGTCACTATAACTCCGGTGCCGCCAAACTTTCCATTCCCGTGCTCAACCAAGCTAACATCGTCATGATCAGTCCGGCTAACACTTATCCGGGACTGACTAAACCAGGAAAAGGCGAACCCAAAGAACCCAACGTTTATTATCCCGCTGGGACTCGCAATTTCACCCGCGTTGTCCCGGCTGACGACCTTCAAGGGGCTGTAGCTGGCAACTGGGCGAAATCTTTAGGCGTACAAAAAGTCTACATTCTCGACGACCAAGAACTCTACGGCAAAGGCATCGCTGATGTTTTTGAAGCCACTGCTAAAAAGTTGGGAATTCAAGTCCTCGGAAGAGAGGGAATTGATATTAAAGCTAGCGACTACAAGGCGTTAATGAATAAGATCAAAGCTTTAAATCCCGACATGATTTACTTTGGAGGCACTACTCAGAGCAACGCCGGACAAATAATTAAAGACATGAGAAATGTCGGAATGACGCCTGATGCAGTTAAGTTCATGGGGCCCGACGGCATTAAAGAGCAAGCTTTAATTGACGCGGCAGGCAAAGATGCCGAAGGAGTTTACGCTACTTTTGGTGGCTTGCCTCCTCAAGAATTGACTGGTGCGGGCGCGAAGTGGTACACAAGTTACAAGGCAAAATATAATGCTGAACCGGAAGCTTATGCAGCTTACGCCTATGAAGCTGCTAAAGTGGCGATCGGCGCAATTAATAAAGTTTGCAAAAATGACCGCGCTGCTATCCGCGAAGCTGTCTTGGCAACTAAAGACTTTAACGGGGTACTCGGCACTTGGAGTTTTGACACCAACGGCGACACGAGCTTGACTACAATGTCAGGAAATGTTGTTAAAGGTGGCAAGTGGGAGTTCGTGAATGCGCTCAAGACGGAATAATTAGTCAGTTGTCAGTTGACTGTTGACTGTTGTCAGTTGACTGTTGGCTGTTGTCAGTAGTGATTTTAACTGGTTCCTAAGCAGAGCCTAGGAACCAATGTCACTCTTGGTCTGCTGGGCTTTCCGATCCGAAAAATTGGAGGTAGAGCCTCCGAATCCGCGTTTCTAATATCGGCCTAGAAACGAGTAGAATGAATGTTCCTAATGCCCAATTTCCCATTCCCCAATTACGAATAATTATGAAAAACTGGAAAAGTATTCTCTTATATCTAGGTGTAGTTTATATAGTTTTGCTATTAGGCCCGATCGCAGGATTTGATTTGCCAAAAATAGTTGGAGAAATAGCCAGCAATCCTGAAGTTTTTATCCAACAATTATTAGTCGGTCTTGTCAACGGCGCGCTAATTGCAATTATTGCTTTGGGTTACACTATGGTTTATGGCATTATTGAGTTAATCAATTTTGCTCACGGCGATTTATATATGTTGGGGGCTTTTGCTTCCCTAACTGTGTTCGGGGCTTTTGGGATGCAAGATGGCGCACCTTTAGGTATTGCTATACCGGTGATGTTAGTTGCTTTAATTGTATGTTCGGTGTTTTGTGCTGGGCTGAATATTGTTGTGGAAAAGTATGCTTATCGACCTTTGCGAAATGCTCCCCGTTTGGCTCCTTTAATTTCGGCAATTGGAGTTTCTTTTATTTTTCAAAATATGGGGCTGTTTTGGGGAGGATTGAAAGCTTTTATTCCCGTAATGGGTTCTAATTCTGCTGCGCCGAAAAGCTTTCCCGATTTGTTACCGCGAGTTGATATTTTCAAAGCTTTGGGAATTCAAACGAGTATTGTATTTACTACAAAAGATTTAATTGTGTTGGTGGTGGCGGTGGTATTGATGGTTTTGCTTCACGTGTTTGTGCAGTACACTCGTCTGGGAAAGGCGATGCGGGCAACTGCTCAAAGCCGCGATGCTGCTAAAATTATGGGAATTAATGTGGATCAGATTATTGCTCTGACTTTTTTGATTGGGGGAGCTTTGGCGGGTTCGGCGGGGATTCTGGTTGGTCTGTACAACAATACTATTGTTTTTACGATGGGGTTTACGGCGGGTTTGAGGGCTTTTACGGCGGCGGTTTTGGGGGGGATTGGCAATATTGTCGGGGCGATGTTAGGAGGGGTTTTGATTGGGTTGCTGTCGTCTTTGAGCGATCAGTATTTGTCGAGCCGCTGGACTAATGCTTGGGTGTTTGGGGTGTTGGTGGTAATTTTGGCTTTTCGGCCAGGGGGCTTGTTAGGCGAGAATGTTCAGGAGAAGGTTTGAAGTTGCACGGGTGAAATAATGGCAAGAGATACTTATCGGGGCTTAAACAAAAAATACGAGCTAAATCAGTTCTAATGCTTGAAGAGCAAGCATATAACGTTAAAGAATGAGCAATGAAAGAGACGACTCCCGCCGCGATGCCCCCCTGCTTTGATAAATGGTGTCAAAGATTTGACGATACAGCGTATTCCCGGTTTATGAAGTACACCGCGCTCTCACGGGGTTTCTTTAGAGTTCTCGCATCATTACTGATTCTGTTGCTCGAAACCCGGTTGATCGCGATCTACATCTACATGGAATATGCTGTATCTTTGATCATCAAGCCCAAAAACGGGAGTTTAGGAACTATTTAGGCGGATTATTGGGATATCGGGAGCGAAAAAACCTCTCGCAGATGGTGGAAAACGCCGTCGGAGTAACTTACCACAAATTACACCATTTTTTAACGGCCGCGCCCTGACGGGGTTGTCAACCGATCAGCAATTTGATATTATTGATAGCCATTGCTTAAAGTTGTGCTGTGATTCAAGGTCAAAAAATCAAGACAATGGGAATTGAAAAATAGGTGGGTAGGTTAACTCAATACGGGCTATCCATACGTCGCCATAGTAGTTTTTAGATTCGATTATACGGCCAATGTTGGGCCGAGCGTTGCGGAGGGAGTTGGCATGGAATGCAAGTCATTCGATTTTAGATTTTAGATTTTAGATTTTGGATTGACCCACTCACTCATGCCATCTCAACAATCTACTCCCGACAAATAAGACCCCAAAGTCTCATGGTTCTAGCGCTTGGTTGTTTTAATTTTGGGAGGAATTCGATAAATCACCCAGTTGGGTGTTTCCTGATAGAGTTCCAATGTTTTTTGAATGTATGCAACCAATTTTGGGTTATCTTTTGCAATTTGATTATTGCCATATTTAACAATTCCCATCCAATCTGCTCCCTGGGTAATCAAATCTTCCAAGATAGCAATTAAAGTATCATCTGTTATTGGATATTGCCAATAAATACTATTTTTTTTCATGCTCTCTTGAAGACTCGAAGGAGGATTGTCCCAATAAGTTGCAGGAGGAAAAATCCAGCCACGTCGTTGACTATAATAGATAGCAACGGGATCTCCACCTCCACTATTAGCTATAGTAACAACAAGGTCATTTGGTTGACTTATTTTCTGTAAAGCTATCCCTAGTTCGTAGCCATCTTTTGCCCAAGGAGAAAAGCACCATATATTTAACTGTCTATAACTAATTCCAGAAATGATTAGTAGTATTGCCGTTATCACTGCTAATGCTGAAGATGAACCTCCGACTCGCTTGGCGAATGAAGCAATTACTATCAGGGCATTTCCGGCTAGAGCGGCGGCCGCTGGGTTGATAATATTTAAGTTAGAGAAATTTGTAACTAGCTGTTGAGCACCAATGAAGTAATAAATGGCAAAAGCAAGTATCCACCAATGAAACATCCATGGTACTCGTACAGCTATATTACTTGGCTGCTGCTCTGATTCTTGAGTAGGAACTTTATAATTAGGGGGAACGAATAAACCAATAGCCACAAGAAGCATAATCGGATATGTCCAAACCCACCGAGAAATAAGATGATAAAGTTGAGGAATAAAATATTTCTTTTGTAACCATTTTTGTAACCCATCATCCCAGAGCCAGTTCCTACTGCCAGCAAAATGGTAAGGCGGATAGGTGATAGAAAGATGCCTAGCCCACCAATAATAGGCAATTACTGCCATCAGAACTAAAATGGCTGCTATTCCAATTGTTATCAGTTTTTTCGGGCGCCGTAATCGTCGATGATCTAAGACAAAAAATATTGTATAGAGCATCGGAATACCAATCATTAAACCTGGTAGTTTGGTTAAAAAGCCCCAAATTGCAAAGAGGGTGGCAAGTAATAAATAGTACCAGCGGTCAGTTTGTAGGTAAGCAATCAGCATCCAGAAACTTGTGACAACTAATGCCACCATTGCTGGGTCGGGAAGGAAAGATCGATCCACATATATATGGCCGGGAAAAATTGCGAGAATTGCGGCACTCATAAGAGCGCGATCCCGATCCCAAATACGCGAAACTAACTGATAGAAGGCAAATATTCCCCACAAGCTAAACAGGACAACGACGCTGCGTCCCACCCAATCATGCTGTCCCAATAAAGTATAGAGAAGGGCTGTAATATAAGTAACTGTTTGAAATTCCCGTCCATTATAGCTAGGCCCAGGCCCATCCCAGCTAACTTCAGGGTAGAAGATATTCCAATTTCTGCGATAGAAATTTTCGGCCATCATGGCTGTGCTTGACTGCCGCCAACTAAAGCTATCAATAAATGGCTGATTGATATTAATCAATCGCAAAATAGCTGCCACTACAAGAATTGATATCAGGAGATAAGTGGTGTTCCTATAAATTGGAATTTTCATTTGATATCTGATGATATAAAAAAATATCTGACCTGTAAAGCTACGCAGTAAGCTAGTGGAACCTAGACAAGGGCAGCGCTAGCTAACTAACTTTACACCTTGGAAGATATCTTGGTCAAGTGGAGTACGCTAACCAGGAAAGAGGGGGAGCCTTCACAGCCTGTTCCCCCAAAAGGTTGCAGGTTCTCTCCTGCCTAATTCTTGTTTTAATTGTCTGATATCGAGTTGTGCTTGAAAATTCGGCGTTGCTGATTTACGGTATGAAAGACTAAATATGCAAATCATAGAAACCTGTATCCACAAAGCTTAGGGATTTTCCACTTATTTTTTTCATACCCTGATTAAGAATAGTCCGGACAGTTTTTATATAGCCCAATGGCTTATTCTCGGTTGACTTCGCAGCCCCTGTGGATAATTAAATCAATGTCAGATCCACCCCGCTCGTTGCATTTAATTGGACTTTATTTATGCTCCTTGCGCCGCGTAAGCTTGTAGTCTCGTTCCAAAAACTGTCCGGAGTATTGGATTAAGCAACTCCAAAAATACTTAATGGGGCGATCGGCAAGATTAAATTTTTCTTTCCAAGTATAAGATAGCGCTTCTCAATTGAGTGGAATACTGTACGCCCAATTAAATATTCCCTGGTTTGAGCCAGCCAAAAACTTCGCCTAAAGTCAACTGCATTTCCGGCATAAATTTGGGCGTCGGGAGTATATCTGTTGGTTCTTGCAATGCAATCGGTTGCTGCCCTGCAGGATAGGCTAAAATGTTTTTTTCATCGGGATCGAGCAACCAACCCATCTGACAACCGGCATTCAAACAGTGCAAAATATTGTTTGTGACTTTGGTTTGGCTTTGGGCTGGGGACAAAATTTCTATTGTCCAGTCTGGGTGAGCATTAAATGTATTGGCAATTTCGCCGTCAGCGTCTAGGGGAATGCGATTCCAAACAAAAATCGCGACATCGGGCACAATAGAACGTCCACCAAACGTGCAGCGAAGTTCTGGTAGGGCTAGGGCAATTTGCGGTTTCTCTGCGATGTCGTTGGTGACTGTTACGAGTCTGCCTTGTAGTTTGCTGTGTTTTCCTTGTGGCATAGGTTTTTGGACGATCGCACCTTTGATGTATTCGCTAGCGGGTGTGGTTTCTGCCAGTTGCAAAAACTCGTCCAGGGTGATAGTTTTTTGAGGTGTTTGTACCATATAGCGATCGCCCGTTTGAAGTGTGTTGGGGTAACAGTTCCAGTATATTTGAAGTTTCGTCACTTTTGGTGCAATAATCGAACTCAAAAGACTCTAAACTGTAGCTAGCCCGATCGACCGTTTCCACGATAAGCAGTCGATCGAGTTGCTTGAGGTCAGGCAGAAGTTCGCACTACCCGCGTCAGTCGCATCTATAACTGGGATTCCTAGCATTTTTTCATCTAACTAATAACTAATGACTAATGACTAATGACTAATGACTAATGACTAATGACTAATGACTAATGACTAATGACTAATGACTAATAACTTCTTCCTATGTCAAAAAAAATAATTAATGCGATCAAATCGACTGGTATTTTAGGGGCGATCGCCTCTTTGACTGTTTTGTTATTCGGCGGTTGGAGCGGCACTGTGATCGGCTGGCTGATGGGTACGGCTGCGGGCTTTATGAGCTGTCGGGATCAGAAGGTTTACAGCCCGAAAATGGGTGCTGCGATCGGCAGTTTAGCCGGTTTGGGATTGGGAGTTTGGCTGTTAGTTGCGAGTGTGGTAGAAGGGGTTTTGATTAGACCTTTGTCTGGTCAACCTGCTGTTGCTTTGCCGACGACGCTGCTGTACGGGATTTGCAGTTTGACGATCGCAATTTTGACAGCTACGTTAATGGGTGCTTTGCAGGGTTTGCAGGGGGAACGCCAGCGACTGGCAACTCTGGTGACATTAGCTTTTATTCTAATTCTGTTTCCGTTTATCGACATTCAGGCTCAGACTGGCTGGATTGCTACTGTAGTACAGATTCAAATCTTTATTATGTTGGCGCTGGGTTTGAATATTACTGTGGGTTTTGCGGGTTTGTTGGATTTGGGATATGCGGCGTTTTTTGCGATCGGCGCTTACACGACGGCTTTGCTATCTTCTGGACAGTTAAATATTGCTTGGAACTTTTGGGTGGTACTGCCGATAGCCGCCGGTGTAGCTGCGATCGCGGGCGTAATCCTGGGTATTCCGACACTGCGGCTCAAGGGCGATTATTTGGCGATTGTTACCCTCGGTTTTGGCGAAATTATCCCGGTTGTCTTTAGGAATTTAACCGCGATTCGGATCGACGAACCAGTCTCGAAGATTGTTGCGGCTGTGTTGGGTAAACCCGAGTTGGTGCTGTGTCTGGTTGGGTGCGATCGACCTTTTAACCTCACCGGCGGCGAAGCGGGAATAAACCCGATCGGGCGTCCATCTCTCCCCATCGTCGGCACTTTCAGCACCGGCAACTACTTTCCCTGGTACTACCTAATTTTACTGTTAGTTGTCTTCGCTTACTTCATGATTTCGCGGCTGCGAGATTCCCGCTTGGGGAGGGCGTGGAATGCCATGCGCGAAGATGAATTAGCGGCTAGTGCGATGGGGATTAACCTGGTCAAAACCAAACTTTCGGCTTTTGCGATGGGAGCGACGTTTTCGGGCTTTGCAGGCGCGTTTTACGCCGCCTATATCAGCGCAATTTTTCCCAGCGTTTTCGATTTCTCGGTGTCGGTAATCATCCTGTGTATGGTGATTTTAGGCGGTTTGGGCAACATGACCGGGGTGATTTTGGGGGCTATCATTATCATGTCTGCCGATCGACTTTATCTGCCACAATTAGCGCAAGTCCTCAAGGGTTTTCTGAATACTTTTGTACTCCCCAGGATTGCAATTCCCCAGTTGCGAGACTTTCTGGCAACCAGTTTAGACCCGATTCAAATGCGCTTATTTCTATTCGGCCTAACTCTTGTTGTCATGATGCTCGTGCGGCCGGAGGGACTGATTCCTGATAAAATACACCAAGCTGAACTGCATTCGGATGCTGAAGCGAGCAATGAGTCTTTAGCAGATGCGAGAAGTCAATAAGTAGGTAAGGGCAAAAACCATAGTATTTTGTAGGCGGGTTTAGCTAAGAATCTAGGATGCAAGGGAGTTTAGGGGTGTAAAAAACCCGTCCCCATCTAATGTTTATTTGTAACCAAATACTTAGTAAGGGTGAAAGATTAGCCATGAAAAATGTAACTGGTACTGCTTTTATCGTTGCGGAATTTAGAGCAGAAGAGAATGAAGAGGCAATTCCTCTTTACACTGATAATGTAGTCCAAATCTGGCTGAATGAGGAAACAAAAGAAATAGCTGCCAAAATATCTCAAAACTCTCCCGCAGCCAAAGAAATGGTTAAGTTGCGGACTAAATATTTTGATGATGTTTTGTCTAATCAAATTTTAGGAGGTTGCAAGCAAGTAGTTATTTTAGGTTCGGGTTTGGATACTCGCGCTGCTAGAATTAATGGCGAAAAAGTAATTTATTTTGAAATAGAAGATCGCGCGACTCTTCAATTAAAAGAAGAAAGTCTCAAAGCCAACAAAGTTACTGCCAATGTTCGCTACCTTCCCGGCGATTACGTAAAAGACGGTTTAATCTCCTTGCTGAAACAGAGTGAATTTGATTTCGATCGACCGACATATTTTTTGTGGGAAGGCAACACTACTTTGGTTGATAAAAAAGATGTAATATTTGTGTTAGAACAAATTCGCGACAATGTTCCTAATTTTCGAGTGTCCTTTGATTATATGTCGGAAAAGGTGATTTTGAGAACGACGGGCTACCAAGATATCAATGATTACATAGATAAATACGAAAGTATGTATGCACCGTGGATTACTGGGTTTGAAAAGATTGCAACTTTGGCTGACGAACTCCATCTCAAAGTTATTGAAAACTTTTCGACTGCCGATTTACACGCACAATATCGCCCTGACCGTTCGCTAGAATCTAATCTTTTTAAGTTTTACTTTGTTTGTACTTTAGAGAATATGTCCTAAAATATCCCAAATTGACTCGCGTGCGTGAAAGCTCGCGAGTATCCCGCTTGCACTCCTCTACAATATTAGGAATCACCACAAAAATGTCATTATTAGAAGCACAGCAACTTACAATGCGATTCGGCGGTTTGACTGCCGTCAACCAGGTTAGTTTAACATTGGAAAAAGGCTCGATCGCCAGTTTGATCGGCCCCAACGGTGCGGGCAAAACTACTTTTTTTAATATGCTTACGGGTATTTACAAACCGAGCGGCGGTCAGTTGCTTTTGGAACAGAAGAATATAACGGGTTTACCTCCGGATCGCCTGACAACTTTCGGCATTGCTAGAACTTTTCAAAATATCCGCTTGTTTAACAACATGACTGTGCTGGATAATGTTTTAGTAGGTAGACACTGCCGATTAAAAACAGGTTTGTTGGGTGCAATCCTCCGCCCTCCTGCTGCGAATCTGGAGGAGCGGGAAGCTAAAATAAAAGCGCTCACTATGCTTGATTTTGTCGGTTTAGGTGTTGCTAAAGCGCCGGAGTTGGCAAAAAACCTTTCCTACGGCGACCAGCGGAGATTGGAAATTGCCAGGGCTTTGGCTTCCGATCCGAAAGTGCTGCTTTTGGACGAACCGACTGCCGGGATGAACCCGAACGAAACGGCTGATTTAACTCGCTTTATTTACCGGATTCGCGATGAGTTGAAGTTGAGTATTTTGCTGATTGAACATGATATGAAAGTGGTGATGGGAATTAGCGATCGCGTGAGTGTTATGGAGTACGGTACTAAAATTGCTGAGGGAACTCCCGATCAAGTTCGCGCCGATCCTCGCGTAATTGAGGCATATTTGGGAAAAGAAGAAGATGGACATGGATAATAGGTATTGTGTGCCGACAGATAAGTGAGGTTGGCCGTGCGTATCCTCGGAAGAAGCGATAGAATTTCCTGCCAATTAACCAAAATAAAATTAGGGGCGGGTTTCACCAAAAATCTATCATTCAAACCGATAATATTTATCAACCCGCCCAGGCCTAAAGCATTTTATAACGAGCAATTCAACGGAAACGAGAGGATGTGCGCCTCGCACAGCCTACGGATTAATATTTGGGGTTTTCCTAAACTTTTGATTTGACTTCCGACATTTGTTTATTGTGTTTTCTCTGCCTGATAAACAATCCTAAAAATATTGCAGTACCTAATACTGTGTTCGGTTCGGGAACTGCTTCTGCTTCTGCTTCTGCTTCTGCCTTTGCGATATTGTTTTTAACTTCTACTAACCTTAAGTTAGTGGCGCTATTGAATGTCCGCGAATATACCCCAGAAGTATAAAGGAGGCTAGCAGCTGCACTTTCTAGAGCCAGAAAATTAAAGTTAATTTGTGTGGGTTTAAAGCTGTTGCTAACCAAGGCATTTGCATAAAAGCCATTAGAAGAGTCTAAACCGATGGCCAATTGAAAAGAGTCTAACAAAATGTTAGTAACAGTGTTAATCACCCAGAAAGATATACTGCCATTCGCCCTGGCGCGTTCGGATGGGGGGTTGTCAACTGATGTTAAAAGAGCTAAAAATGTCTGATAATTGAACGAAAAAGTTTCTTCGGCATCAATGAAGAAGTCGCCGATCACTGCTGCTTGACTTTGGGCTAAACCGGAATAGTTATTCCCGCTGCCTATGACTGCACTTTGCGAGAGATTTGCTGCCAGCAATTCGTGGCAGTTAGATATAAAAAATGCCTTAGCTTTCGCTTTACTAATGACTGCACCGTTGTTAGCTATTGTCTCAGCCTTAGTGTTAGTAGATGTACCTGTGTCAGTGGGTGTGTGACTGAAGTTGTCAATCGTTACTGCTGCGGCAGAACCGGCTATTGTGGCAGCACGGCTGGGCGCTATACCTACACTCAAGCTGGTTACTAAAGGAGTTGCTAATAAAAATGCGATCGCCCCGGTACTGTGATGTAATTTCATGGTATATCTCCTTAAATTTGAAAATTGAAAAATTTTAAGTGCTGTTATTGGTAAGTTGTAGTGGTTGGTTGCGCTTACGTATCAATACTAGCTATATACTTAGAGATTTTTGTAAAGCTACTGTCAAGAAATCTTGTGTTTAAGTAAAAATTATGTAAAGTTGGTCGCCACAGCTACTAAAAATACATTGTATGGGAGCTAGGGCTGGCGTTGATCTAAGTAAAATTACTGCTTACTCTAAAAAAGCTTGATTTTAAATAAATGCAATAAAATTTTATAATTAGCCGGGATAATATAATAAAGCACAAAGCAGAAAGAGTAATTATGTTGGAAATTAAAGACATACACACCTACTACGGAAATATCCACGCTCTCAAAGGAGTATCGCTAACAGTCTCGCAGGGAGAAGTTGTGACATTAATCGGCAGCAACGGGGCGGGGAAAACTACAACTCTCCGCACGATTCAAGGACTGCTGCGCCCGCGCCAAGGCACTGTATTATTTGAGGGAAAGCCTTTAGAAGCACTATCTACAGAGGCGATCGTCCGTTTGGGGATTTCTCAAAGTCCCGAAGGGCGGTTAATTTTTCCGCGCATGACGGTGCAAGAAAACCTGGAAATGGGTGCTTATCTCCGCAACGATACTCTCGGTATCAAGTCAGATATGGAAAAAGCATTAAATTTATTTCCCCGTTTGCGAGAAAGAATTAGTCAAAAAGGGGGAACTCTCAGCGGCGGCGAACAGCAAATGTTGGCGATCGCCCGCGCTTTGATGTCGCGCCCCCGCTTGTTATTATTGGACGAGCCGAGTATGGGATTGGCACCGATGTTAGTCAGTCAAATTTTTGCGATCGTCCGCGATATTAATGCTGAAGGAACAACTATTTTACTCGTGGAACAAAACGCCCGCATGGCTTTAAGTGTAGCCCACCGCGGCTATGTCATCCAAACCGGTCAGGTTGTAGTCGCTGGTACTGCTAGCGATTTGCAGTCAAATGAAACTGTTCGCAAAGCATATTTAGGTGAAAGTTAAATATGGGCATTGGGCATGGGGCATGGGGCATGGGGCATGGGGCATGGGGCATGGGGCATGGGGCATGGGGCATGGGGCATGGGGCATTGGGCATTGGGCATTGGTTATTGAAACTGACAACTAACAACCAAAAACCAACAAATAACAAATAATATCGTTTCCGCTTGCATCGGTATTGTTCAAACAGTCAACAGTCAACAGTCAACAGTCAACAGTCAACAGTCAACAGTCAACTGTCAACTGTCAACTGTCAACAGTCAACAGTCAACAGTCAACAATTCCGGAGGAGTGCAACCGGAATTGATATAACAAATTACCCTATTTGCGATCGCAACTTCCCCGTTTCCAATTCCGTCTCAAAAGCCGCCCGCACCTTTTCCCACTCCGCTTGGGCTTCCAACAGGCGATCGCGCGCCGTACTCACATCAAAAACCTGTTCCCCTCCAGACTCAACCGCCGCGCGACCCATATACTCCAACTCCTTGCAAACAGCAGAAAAAGACACGGCTCCTAAATTGGCGCTGCTCGACTTCAGCGTGTGAGAAGCCAGCTTCAAACTATCAGCATCGCCCAGAAAAATAGCCTCCTTAATAGTTTCTAAATGTTGCGGTGCGTCTACCAAATATATCTTAATCAGCTCCCCCAAAAAATCGGGGTCTTCATCATCGTCTAGCTCGCGGAGATTTTGCAAAATATGAAAATCAATCGGCGAATCGGCTCCCAGTTGAACGCTCGAAGATGCCGCAGTATCACTGTCAATGTCATCAGAAATATCTTGATTGTTTTCCTCTGTTACCGCATCCAATTCATCCCGAATCAGAGGTGAACACTTGCTCAAGGCGATCGCCAACTCTTCCCGGCGTACCGGCTTAGTAATATAATCGTCCATACCTGCTTCCAGACACTTTTCGCGATCGCCCTGCATCGCATTAGCAGTCATCGCAATAATTCTCGGCTTCTTGTTAGCCGGCCATTCCTGACAAATGCGGCGCGTCGCTTCCAACCCATCCATATTCGGCATCTGCACATCCATCAGCACAACATCGTAAGATTGCCGCTTCAGGGCCTCCAAAACCTCCAACCCATTAGCCGCAATATCAGCCCGATATCCTATCCTGTCGAGTAAATGCGTAGCGACTTTTTGATTTACCACATTGTCCTCAGCCAGCAAAATCCGAATCTGACTAGAATTAGTTCCATCCTGTCCGGCAGAATTCGCCGCCACCTGCCTCAAAACAGCAGGCGTCCGCTGCACGCGGTGTTGTTCTTGAGAATTTTCAAAATACTTCAATCCCGAAGTCAAAGTCACCACATTTGAAGCTTCTCCCCTGCCGCTTCTGCCAGTAACATATCCAAAAACTTGCAGCAACACATTATAAAACTGGGACTGTTTTAAAGGCTTAGTTAAAAAAGCAGAAAAATGTACTTCTGTAGTTTCCAGTTTTTTCCAAACTTCCGCCTTACTCAAATAAGTAAACAGCACCAAAGGTAGTGCTATTTTGCGAGGGTTTTGAACTTTGATGACATTCGGATTTAGACCCTCGTCGCCGGACAAATTGCTCAGCTCAAATTTCCGAATCTCCACAGCCAAAGCCACACCGTCCATATCTGGTAGATTCATGGCCAAAATAGCTAAATCGAGCGGCGAGTTTCCTTTGATGATTTCCAAAGCCTCAGCACCCGAAGTTACAGCCACGGGTATCATTCCCCAAGACTCTGCCTGCCGGATCAAAACTTGCCGATTAATGGCATGATGCTCAACAATTAACAAGCGCTTACCAGCGGCGAATTCGGGTCTTTTTTCCTCAGCCACGATGTCATTCGCTTCAGCAGTCACCGTGAAATAAAAAATCGAACCCGAACCCGATATCGACGGCGAAGTAAATTCTGCAGGCGACCTTCCAGCGATACTTTGTCCGATCGCAGAAACTCCCGGTTGAGACTTAGAACTTCCCGGACTTACCTGGCTGACGACCCACATTGTACCGCCCATCATATCGCTCAAACGCTGGCTGATAGCCAGTCCCAAACCCGTCCCGCCGTAATGTCGCGTTGTCGAAGCATCCACCTGCGAAAAAGCTTTAAACAGGCGATCCATCCGGTCTGGCGGAATGCCAATTCCCGTATCTTGGACAGCAAATTGAATCTCGTATTGTTTGCTACGTGCCAACTCTCCCTGGTTAATTGCTAGCAGTTGTGGCGCTAAAATATTAATTTTATCGGGCGAACTGTTAGCAGCTACCGGTTCAATTTGCCTAGCCGTACAGCACACCACAATTTCTCCAGATTCTGTAAACTTAACTGCATTGCCCAGGAGATTTACCAAAATTTGGCGCAGCCTTGTGACATCTCCTAAAATGTTTTTCGGAACAGAATTATCAATAAAGTAAGCCAGCTCTAAACCTTTTTCTGAGGCTCTCGGAGCCAGTAATTCCAGAGATTCTTCTATACAGTTTTGCAGCTCGAAGGGGCTGCGTTCCAAATCCAATTTTCCCGATTCAATCTTGGAAAAGTCGAGAATATCGTTAATAATAGTCAGCAAAGCATCGCCGCTGGTACGAATTGTCTCGACAAAATCCCGCTGTTCAGGAGTTAGTTCCATATCCAGCAGCAAGCCCGTCATCCCGATGACCGCATTCATCGGAGTGCGGATTTCGTGACTCATAGTCGCTAAAAATTCGCTCTTAGCTCTATTAGCAACTTCCGCCGCTTGTCGTGCTTGATCCAAAGCTTCATTTTGCTCGGCTAACTGCCGCTGTCGCTGAACTTCGGTTTCTAAAAGTTGTGCTTGAGCTAAGGTAATTCCGACTTGCGCGGCAACATCTTCTAATAGTTCAATTTCGTCGGGATTCCACTGGCGAGTTGCATCGCACTGGTGCAAAGTAATAATTCCATTCGGTTCTCCTTGATAGGAAGTGCGAACAGCCAACATAGATTTTAATCCGATGCGGCGGCACATCGGCCCCGAAGATTCCAGCAAAGGATCGGCAAACACATCGGGAGATGCCAGGGCTATATCTTCAGCGAGCAGTTTTTCTGTGTAGGGGTTATAAGTGACAGAAAGTTCTAAATCTAAAGCCGATTCGTGACCGGGTTCTAAGTATTCCGCGACGCAAGGAAGATGGGGATAAGGTTCGGAAAGATAGGTGTGAATTGTACAGCGATTGACACCAAATACGCGGCCGATTTGGGTGGCGGTAGTTTGAAAAATTTCTTGAGTGTCTAAGGTCGATCGCACTTTTTGAGTAATTTGTTTGAGTAGTAAAACGCGCTGGTACTGACGTTGCAAAGTTCGCTCTCGCTCTTCGCGGGCAATTTCTGCGCCGATGTAATTGCCCATCAACTTTAAAATTTCAAAATTCAGCGGTTTAAAAGGAGATTTAGTGGTGCGGGAAGTAAAGCTCAAAGTACCATAAACTCGCCCTTGCACTATTACCCTCGTCCCCACAAAAGCCTCCAACTTGCGGACACTGTAGGCGGGGTGGTTGCGCCACTGAGTAGTGCCGGCTGATTCGACAGAAATAGGTTCGCTCGATCGCAAAACCTCTCGCTCAAAGGTTCTGCTCAAAGCAAAACCGTCTCCTTTAGCAAATCCAAAGGGAAAATCTTCCGGTACATAAGCCGAAATCACTTCGTAGCGATCGCCCAAAACCCTGCCCAACAGCCCGATATCCATCCCAAACTGACTACAGCCCATTGCCAGCAACCGGATCGTTCGATCGTCAAAAGAGCCTTCCGAGGTCACCATTACCTCGTAGAGCGATCGAATTGCCCGCTCACTTTCCCGCAGTTCCTCAACTCCTTCGAGGCGGTTGTAGACATCGTGCAAAGTCCCGAAAATGCCCGCTATTTCCCCTTGGGAATTCCGGCGCACTTGGGCAAATAGTTCCACGGAAACAAAGCCGGAATTACTGTGAATTCCCAAGGAGTTTTTCTCCGAAACAGACTTAGACTTAAATCGCAGTTCTCGCCGTTCAAATTCCGACTTCCCGGACAGCAAAGACTCCAATAAATTTGCACATTGCTCGCGCTCATCTGGATGCACCCACTCTAAAAAATTAGTTTGCAAACTTTCGGAAACCGCATAATTCGTAATTTCCGTCCAAGCGCGGTTGAGGAATTTCCAAACCCCCGCCGCATCTATGTGAAAAATTACTGTTGCTTTCAAAGAGTCAAATAGATGGAATTGTTCTCGATCCTGCTCCCGGTTTTTGACTTCAAACTGCTTGTTTAGAGTAATATCTGTATGAGTTCCTACTACCCGCAGCGGTTTGCCAGTAACGCTGCGTAAAACTTGACCTCGGTTGAGCACCCAGACAGTGCTGCCGTCTTTACAGTACATCCGATATTCTGCTGCAAAATCCGGTGTCTTTTGGGCGAAGTGTTCTTCTAAAGCTGCCTTTACCGAGTCAATATCATCTCGGTGGATGCGACTCCACCATTCCGATCGGCGATTCGAGATTTCCCCTTCTTGGTAGCCCAGCATTTCTTGCCACCGCGCCGAATAAAAAAACTCATCTGTTTCGAGATTCCAGTCCCAAATCCCCTGATTGTTGACGGCAGGGGGGAGATTTGGCCGCTCTACGAAACTGTGGTGAGAAATTTCAGCCATCTCGTGGCTATTTGCTGCTGTCCGCTGTATTTCTGCTGAGAGTTTTTTGTATTGAGCGTGGCTAGATTCTAGCTGGCGCTGCAAAGCGATCAAGCCAGAATGCAGAGATTTTGAATCCAGCGCTTGTAAAAGGATAGTTTTAGGATTGATAATCCCGATCGGGTGATTTGTTTCGTTAATGACTAATAAAGGCAACTGGCAGTAGTGTTTTTGCAGCAGCGCGACGGCTGCTTCGAGGCTAGAGTGCGATCGCACCAGCGGTGGCGAACTGCTGCAAATCGCTCCGGCTTTAATTTTGTTAGAGTCTCTTCCCAGGGCCTGCAACTGCACGATATCCCGCGAACTTACCACCCCAACCAGTTTGTGAATGTTGGGATTTGTAAATTTGGAATTGTGAGCCCCACCAGTCGAGTGTTGATCGGGGGTTTCAGTGATTAATACATAACTAACATTGTGTCTAAACATCAGTTGCGCTAAATAGCGAACCGAAGAATTAGCAGGAGCGTGAATTATTCGTGAGCCTGCTATTTGAGGAATTTGATAAAGTTTAATTAAACTTGCAGGTAGCTCTACTTTCTGATGCACAATTGGCAGCGGCGGAGGGAACGCGAAAGCCGCAGGTGGCGAAGCGCTGCTAATTGCTTTTGGTGTCGGTTCCCCAATTCCCTGCAACAAAAGCACCAAGCTTTGAGAGCTAATTAAACCGACAAGTTCTTCAGCCTCGCTGACGACGGGCAAATGGCTGATCTGATTTTTCTCCAGCAGATTAGCTAAGGCAAAAAAGTCGGGAATTTCCGATTCTCGGGCTACAGTTACGCTTCTGATCATGATTTGCTCGATCGCAAATCCGCTCAAAGCAGCGCCGATCGAATTTAGCTGTACGACATCTCGCGTTGTAAAAATCCCCAGCACTGTCTGGCCGCCTGCATAGGGAGCTTTTGAGCCGTTGAGACGCAGCCCGTTGCCTCCTGCGTGTATCACACGCGGTATGCCGTTGTAGAAACCCGACTGTTCCCGCAATTGTGGGGAAGTCCCGTTCGTGGGATTTCCGAATTGAGAATTCCCGCGCGGTTCTACCACGAGGACGTAACTGGCTCCTGTGCTACTCATCAGCTCGATCGCCTTTTCTACGGGCGTCTCAGGGGTGACGGTGAGGGGATTGCGGTTGATGACCTGACTGAGGGAGGGAATAAACATCAGGGGGCATAAAAGTGATATTTGTTGGAAAAACCCGATCGCGAGCAGCAGGTTGATTGAGAGGCTTTACCCGCGAGATTTCCAAGCGCGCTCAAAGTTTCTGTACGATTAAACTTACCCCTACTTCCAGCATCTTGGCATTTAAAATTAATTCCGTGCCATATCCTGATAATTGACGGCTTCTGACTTTCAGAACCAATGCTATCTGCCAGAGGGCTAGATGAAGGCGGGCGGGCAATTCCTCGCCTAGCCTAACTGCTGCGGGTTTACGAGCAAGAATTTCTGCGATTGTCTAGACTGCACCCTACTTTCTGCCCCTCAACGGAACTCTCGCTCGCATTCTGTTTGAGGCAAGATACCTGCACCCTACCAATTTACCAGCGACAGGAGGGGAATCACAACATGACATTTAGGTATTGCAACTGTGCAATTGGGGGTTCGAGGGTTCCAAGGTTCCAGGGTTCCAGGGCCAAACAGGCAGAAAATAAATAATTCTGAGCATAACTAATTCTATCGTATCGCAATTATGACCAAGAGGATTTGAGCTTCAATTCTGGCGATCGAACTTGATGAGAATAGCGCTGTTCCCCGCCAGTGCAAAACTCGCATTGCCGCCCTTGGGCCTTAAGCTACCAAGAACCTCATCCATTCTTTTAGAACTGAACTCCCGCACCGTGCCATTACCAGTTTTTATCAGCTCCGAAATATCAGCCTTAACAGTGTAAGATGTTGCTCGATAGTTGACAACCCGCCCGTAAACATTTTTGCTAGCATCAAGAGTTGCAACTGCCATTAAATCCGAACTGTTAGTGATAGGAAAAAACGTAGCTTTCTCGCCCTGCAAAGCCCTAATTCCCATCCGCAAAGCATACTAGCCCGCGCGCCGTTTTCCCCCGTCCCCTAGCAAACCTTCCGCCCCTGCGGGCTTGCCCCAGTCGTACAAACAGAATATGTGACTGCCGTCAATATAATTATCCCCCGGTTGGGAACCTCGAATCAAATTCTTAATTAAATTTAAAGCTAAAGATAAATCGCCGTAGCTAATTTCGTAACTTCCCCATTCTCCTACCCAAAGCTGCGAGTTAGCGCGGACAGTACCGTTAATCCAGCCGCGCAGTTTGCGGGTGTAGTTAGAAATATCTGCATCGTAGTTGTGGACATTGACTGTATCGAAATAATTCGGTATTTCGTGCAAAGCACTAGCCGGCTAATTGCTGCCGCCTACGGTTTTCGGGCCGTGGATGCGGTAAGTGCGATCGGGCAAATAAGTTTTATAAACAAAGTCGCTCGCATCTTTTGCCACCTTAACCAATTCAAAATAGTCAGCCCTAGGGCATCGGTACAGTATTAGATATTGACAAAACCGGGTAGATATAGTATGTGAATTGAGGAGCCTGTTAAATTCTCACCATCAGAAAGAAAGAAAAAACCCTATGCGTCCTCCCTTATGGCA